>JAILMZ010000104.1 GCA_024692105.1 Saccharofermentans sp. | reverse complement strand
GGCCTTAAGAGCATGGCTTCCATCGGCTTCTTTTCTTTCTCAGCTCTCGAACGGATATACTGTCTTGTCTTCCGCGCTGATCTCGTCGCCGATCTGAATCTCGATTACGCCGAGTTCACAGTCGGGATCAGCGATTATCGTATGCTTGCAGCCTGCGGCGATGCTGATGACGTCGCCTGGTCTTACCTTCTGTTCCATTCCGTCCACGACAGCCGTTCCCGTTCCTGATGCGATCGTCCAGACCTCATCTCTTCTATCGTGATCGTGATAAGACATCCTGTTTCCGGCGTGAATCACGGCCCTTACAGTCATCGCACCCGGCTGGATGTCGATTACCGTATATGTACCCCAGGATTTGTCTGCGTATCTGACGCCTGTGCTTATCTTCTCGACATAAGGCTTCATGTAGCCCGACTGTTCTTTGTCGGCAACCAGGATTCCGTCGCTTGATGCCGCGACAACCATGTTCTTGGCACCCATGACGAGCACCGGGATATCGAGCTCGTTGACGACATTGGTGTTGACGCATGTATCGTCGAGAGTCGCGTTGCCCATAGCCTTGTCAGCCATGACTTCGCTCATCATGTTCCATGTTCCGACATCCTTCCATTCGCCCGCGTATCTTACGACGCTTATAGACTTCTCCTTCTCGACCACAGCATAGTCGAATGAGATCTTCGTACACTCGTCATACTTGGCATAGAGGTCTCTGTAATCCGTAAAGTCGATGAGCTCATGCGCGATATTGATGAGATAACCAAGCTTGAATGCAAATACGCCCGCGTTCCACATCGCTCCCTGGGCGAGGTATTTCTTCGCAGTCTCCGTATCGGGCTTTTCCTTGAATTCCTTTACGGACGAGACATCGTCCTTTGATTCGGGGATAATATAGCCGTACTTATCTGAAGGATATGTGGGTTCGACACCCATGAGCGTGATGTTGGCCTTGCCCGCCTTAACCTGTGTTTCAAGACTTGCCACGCACTCATAATAGTCGTCATTGACATAAGGATCGACCGGACAGACGACTACGCATTCATCGTCATTTACTCCAAGCTCGTCGTGAAGATATGTTGATGCAAGAGCAATTGCGGGGAATGTATCTCTTCTGCATGGCTCAACGCAGACAGATACCTTGTCGCCAAGCTGGCTTGAGATGGCAGGAACCTGCGTCTTTGATGTAGCTATCGTGAGCTTTGCATCCTTGTCGATATTGGTTATCTGGCGGTATACTCTCTGAACCATCGACTCATAGTTGCCGTCATTGTCCTTGAAGAGTCTTATAAACTGCTTGGATCTTACATCGTTGGACAGCGGCCAGAGTCTCTTTCCGGAACCGCCGGACAGAAGGATTATGTTCATTAGTGTGCCTCCGTTATCTCATGTATTCAGCAAGGTCTTCGGATATCTTCTCCTCTATCGCGCGCGCCTGAGCTTCGTCAGGAGCCACAACAGAGATGTAGGTCTTGAGCTTGGGCTCCGTGCCCGAAGGTCTTACGACGACCGAGCCGCCCTCGATGAAGAACTTCAGCACGTCTGATGCGGGAAGCCCGTCGATACCCTTCGAGTAGTCCTTAAGGGATTCTGTCTTCCTGTCTCCGAATGTGTCCTTGCCCTCGCGGAACTTCTTCATGATGTCCTGCATCTTTGCAAAGCCTGCGGAACCCTCGAACTCATATGAGTGCAGTGTGTTCAGGCAGTATCCGAACTTGCCGTAGAGCTCATCCAGCTTATCAAGTATGCCGACGCCTCTCGTCTTATAGTAAGCGAACATCTCGCAGATCATGAAGGCAGCGTCTACCGCGTCCTTGTCTCTTACATAAGAGCCTGTGAGATATCCGTAAGATTCTTCGAATCCGCAGATATAAGAATCCTCTTTGCCCTTCGCTTCGAGCATTCCTATCTGCTCGCCGATGAACTTGAATCCCGTGAGCACGTTGATGGTCTTAACGCCGTAGCTTGATGCTATCTTCTCGGCAAGATCCATCGTGACGATGGTCTTGACGAATACGGGGTCATTCGGCATCTTGCCGTGCTTTACCCTCTGGCTGCAGATGAAGTCCAGAAGGAGTATGCCCACCTCGTTGCCCGATACGAGCTTATACTCGCCGTCCTTGTCCTTTACCGCGATGCCGCAGCGGTCGCTGTCGGGGTCTGTCGCGAGGAGCAGGTCAGCGCCTGTCTTCCTGCAGTATTCCATGCCGAGAGCCATTGCCTCTTTGATCTCCGGGTTCGGATAAGGGCATGTCGGGAAGTTGCCGTCAGGCTGCTCCTGCTCGGATACCACTGTGATATTTGTAAATCCCGTCTCCTTAAGAGTTCTTGTGACGGGCTTCAGGCCTGCGCCGTTAAGGGGCGTATATACGATGGCG
>JAILMZ010000134.1 GCA_024692105.1 Saccharofermentans sp. | reverse complement strand
TATCCTTGCGGAAAAGCCCAAGGGCATCATGAAGGTCGACAACAGCTATGAGTTCCATGTTAAGGATCTGAATTCAGGCGAAGACATATGCGTTGCCAGGAACCTTACCAAGGAAGAAGTAAAGAAGATCAAGAAGGGCAGAGCTTATAAGAAGCTCCCCATCAACAAGGTATAAAGAGATATCTGGATGAAGACAGAGACAGTAAAGATTATTTCTACCGGAGAAGGAAGAGACAAGGCTTTGGAACTCACGGAGAAGGCCGGCGCTTTCTGCGGTCTCGACGGTAAGTCCGCACTCCGCCTCCGTCTGCTCTCGGAAGAGCTCATAGAACTCATCCGCCCCTTCGAAGGTGACCTTCAGGGCGATTTCTGGATGGAAGCAGAAGACAGGAACGTCGAGATACACCTCAAGGCCGAGGTTCCCATGGATCTTAAGACCAGGAGCGAACTTCTCGCAGTCTCCTCTTCCGGCAAGAATGCCGCAGCCAAGGGCATCATCGGCAAGATCCGCGAGATGATCGCAGTGGCAACTCTCCCCGACGATCCCGAGACAAGGGTCATGGCTGATCAGGCGTTGGGTCTCATCGCTCTCGGAAGCCAGGTCGGCTCACACTACGGCGGATCCGAAGCTTATTCCTGGTCGATGTCCGGCTATGTGACCGGCATCAACACGAGCATCGCCGATCTCGACGCAAAGCAGGAGGCTCAGGACGAGCTCGAGCGCTCCATCGTTGCCAACCTCGCAGACGAAGTCAAGGTCAACATCGTTAATTCCGATGTCGAGGTCGTTATATATAAGGCTTTCGGCTGATCCACATTCAAAAACGCTATTGCAAAGGCTGCCTCATCTTCCTGAGACAGCCTTTATTCTTGCTTTGATAACCCTCTTTCCGGCGTGTGAGTAAAATGTGACTATCAAGGCGCCATTCAGTCACAAATTCTGCATTTTTTGGCCATTGTGAGTTTTTTGTGATTAAAACAGCCCTCTGAACTCACATTCCTGTCACACGCCCGCCGAACCTGACCTCGCCGCCAAATACCTCACCCGACGTTCTGCGTCATGGAAGTAAAGCAGATAACATATCCCGGATCTTCCTTCCTTATGACCTTCGCGTATATGCATTCGTCATCCTGACGCAGCATTATGTTCTGCCTCTCAGCAAGTTCGGGCTCGACCTCGAGAACTGCATATCTCCCGTCAGCCGACAGCCTGGTGATCTTACCGGTATAACCGGTCGCCCCGACCTTCTTCTCTTCGAGGACATAGAATCTGTATTCGTTATCGCAGGACTGTTCTTTCCACTCGATATTCCTGCTGCCCGCTACGCCCGTCAGGTTATCGCCGATGCCTTCGATCTCATAATATCTGAGTTCCTCGGGCGCGCCCTTGGGCAGGAATGCTCCTTCGGTAATGACGGTAAGCTTCTCGGTGAGTCTGCGCGCCGTATTCTCCGTAATGAAGATCTGGCCTCCGACCGTAAGGCTCTCGAGGCGGCCCGTAATGTTGACCGCCGAACCCATGCAGCCGTATTTCATCTTCTTCTCGGAGCCTATGTTGCCGACAACGACATCGCCCGTATTGATGCCGATGCCCATCTGGAGTTCGGGGTAGCCGTTAGCCTTGTTCCACTCGTTGACCGCAGGCATCGCCTTCTGCATCTCGACGGCACAGTTGACCGCACACGACGCATGGTCCTCAAGATCCTTCGGCGCACCGAAAACCGTAAATATCCCGTCTCCCAGGAACTCGATGACGGTGCCGTGATACTTCTGTATGCACACCACCATCGCTTCGAAATACCTGTTCAGCATCTTAATGAGCTCTTCTGCAGTCAGCTTGGAACTCAGCGCGGTGAATCCTCTCAGGTCACTCATCAGTATGGTGACGTTCTTGGTCTGGCCGCCGCTCTTCTGCCCTTCTGCCGTCGTAAGTGCATAATCGGCAATGTCAGGGGATGTATACCTGACAAGTGCCGAATTGACTTTGAACAGCTGGGTAAGATTCGTGATGACTACGAGATACACGACCTGGTCGTTGTTGTAGCAGGTCATCCTTACATGAAGGTTGCTTACGATGCCTTCGTTGTTCACATAATCGACGATCGCCTCATGCGTGTCGACCTTGTTGGTGACCGAATCGATGAAGAGCTGGATGAGGTCGTCGTTGCCCTCGACAAAGGGAACAGCCTTCCAGATCTTCAGGCTGGCATCCGCGGGTATCTCAAAAAGCTTCTGCGCCGCCGGGTTGGCATAGAGTACCTCACCCGACGACGAGATTATGCAGACTGAATCTTCGGTATTGGTAAAGAAGTATTGTGCCTGTTCAGGACTGATCATGCGCCTGCTGAATCAGAGATTTCCTTACATGTATTGAAGTAATCATATGTAAGGCTTCTCAGACGGTATGACAGGTGTCTTAAGATCATCTCGATCTTGACCGGTGATGTCTTGAAGAGTTCTGCAAGGTCATCGGGACGGATGATCTCAACATATGTGTCATCAGACTCGGATACTGCCGTAGCGCTTCTTGCATCATCGGAGATCATGCCCATCTCGCCGAAGCAAGCCGCGGGGAACAGCTCTGTGAGCTTGACCTGATCTGCAGTGCCGTAGCCGGTATAGATGCCGACGTTGCCGCCGCGGAGCATGTACATGCACTTGCCTGTCTCACCCTGCTTGAAGATGACCGTGCCCTTACTGTATGCCTCGATGCTCTTGTCGCTCTGGCCGGAGATCTTCTCGGCAGCTTCGCGGAGTGCTTCTGCGCTCGGCTTATCGACAGCCCTCTTGCCCGACTTGAACCAGTTAAGATGCTTGGCGATCGCAGCTGCAAATGATGACTTGTCAGCCGAAGGATCCTTAAGGCCTGCGAGGACCTGCTTAGCTTCATCATAATCTGCCGTCAGTTCCTTAAGTCTGGTGCCGAGGCACATCATGATGTCGATGATCTTCTCGGGATACTGCTCGAAGTATTCCTTGAGCTCGTCTGCAGCGATCTCGATGACCTTGGCGCTGCCTTCAGCAACTACCGTGGAGCTGCGGGGATATGTCTCGATAACGGCCATCTCACCGAAATACTTACCCGGGACCAGATCCGTAAGTTTGATCTGATCTGTCGCGCCGTAGTTCAGGAAAACCTGCGCTTTGCCTTCCAGAAGCTGGAAGAAGCTGTTGCCGATATCGCCTTCTTTGATGATGATCTCGCCGTTTGCAAATGTCTTCTCGATAGTACTCATACTGTGCCCTTTTCTGTGTCTCGGAATGTAGATAAAAGCATCAAAAGTGTTTTACATTTATATATACACGATTGTATTTTCATTCCATTGCTTTGTCAATTATTAAGCCCTTAAAAGCATAATAAAACAAGCCCTTCAGGCATATCTTTGCCGTTCATTTACACATAAGTTGCAAACAGATAATACATAGCCGTAATCACAAAAACCTTATGCTGTATAATGCAGTTATAACGGCGAAAGGATGCTTCATACCATGGCCAGAACTCAACTTGCTGAATTCATCGCAAATGACATTGAGAAGCAGAAGGGTGTCTCGATACCCGTTCACGCGAGCCTTCCGGAGAGACTTCTCATCAAGAAGACGGCCTGCTCCAATCTGCATGCCAATGCCGAAGACGAATTCTCGATAGAGTCGGTGGGGCCCAGCTACCGCATCATAAGCGAATATGAGACCAAGTTCCGCGAAGCACTCAGGATGGAAAGGGACCCTTTCGATGAACCCCTCATGGTAGAGAAGCTCCGCCCGCACGGATATCTGCTCCTGAACGGACATCACAGATGGGTTGCAGCCATGCACTGTCAGATCAAGAGAGTTCCGATAAAGATAATCAACTGTGCGACCGAATCCGACATCAAGACCATCCTCGAGAAGTCACAGCACGACAAGCGCGTCGCGATAGACCTTGATGAAGTCATATTCAGGGATCCGGATTACAAATATCTCGAGAAAAAGGCATTCACCTTCCCTTTGAGTCTCAGGTTCAAGCAGAGGATCAGGCTCGGCATACCTGCCCTTTTCTACTACCTTTCCAAGCATGGTTATGACATCTGGGTATACGCTGCGGACTTTTATTCCATAGACGATATCAGGAAATTCTTCAAGGCTTATTCCGTCCATGTCGACGGTATCGTCACCGGCGTCAGCAAGCTCAATAAGATCCACTCCGAGAGCGAAGCGCGCATGAAGGAACTCATCAACAACAAATACCAGATGACTCTCCACATCGATAACGACTCGATCCTCGAGACGAACACCACCAAGGAATTCGAAGAATACACCATTGATGCCACCGGAGAGGAATGGTCCAAGAAGGCCATCGCCATCGTAGAGGAGATCGAAAAGCGTGCCGGCAAAAAGTGAACCAGAAAAGATGCGGGTATCATTCGATCTGGACGAAGTCCTTTTCGTGAACCCGAAGACGCATAAGATAGAGCCCGAGCTTCCCTTCCCCCTGAGGAACATCTACAAGGAGCGGCTCAGGCTCGGTACGCCCGACCTCATCAACACCCTGCAGAAGATGGGCTACGAGGTTTGGGTCTATACGTCATCTTTCCGTTCCGACCGTTATATCAAAGGTCTCTTCCGTCATTACGGAGTAAAGTTCGACGGCATCGTCAACGGCACCAGGCACCTTAAGGAAGTCCAGCAGGGACACTCGCAGATACTGCCGCAGAAGGTTCCGAACAAGTACAGGATATCGCTTCACATAGACGACGAGGCGGTCATCTGCTCATACGGCAGAGAATACGGTTTCGACGCGTATCAGCTCGATGCCCAGGACGATGACTGGAAAGACAAGATCATCGCCAAGGCAGAAGAAGTAAAGAGAAAGCAGATACTTAAAAAGCAGGCTTACGAGAAACGGAGATCTTCAGCAGAAGGACATCCGTAAGCGCTCTTTGCACTTGTTACGGCCCTTATTATCGCCTCGCTTATGACGTCTGCCGCGATCGTGCCGACAACTTCCTGATCAGCTTCAAGTTCACCCGCAGAGACGGCATATATACTGTCGCCGTCGAAAGAGGTATGCACGGGTCTTATCGATCTCGCATAACCGTCGTGGCACATACCCGCGATCTTGCACAGGGCAGTCTTCTCGAATCTCGCATTGGTAATGAGTACCGCAAGCGTGGTGTTATCCGTGAACCTGTTCTTAATGACCTTTATGCTCTCATTAAGGACATCTGCCGTGCTCCTGAAGCCCGTCTTGTCTTCATTCAGAAGGCCTGCGACCTTTCTTCCGGTCTTCCAGTCATATACGTCGCCCAAAGCGTTGAGTGCGACGACGGCACCGACCTTAAGGCCGCCCAGTTCAATCGCGTAACTTCCGATACCGGTCTTCATGCAGGTCTCCATGCCGGCGATCTTGCCCACCGTACAGCCTGTGCCCGCACCGAAGTTGCCGTCCTGATAGTTTGGAGATTCCATTGCCGCCTTTGCAGCTTCGTATCCCATCGCAGCATCGGGCCTTACCTTGCTGTCTGCCACCATCAGGTCGAAAAGGTCCGCCTGCGACACGAGCGGCACGTGCGTAACGCCGACATCAAAACCTATACCCTTCTCTTCGAGATACTTCATGACGCCGTCTGCGGCACCAAGCCCGAAAGCACTTCCGCCTGCAAGGACGATGCCGTGGATGACCTGTGCGGAAGCAAGAGGACTAAGCACCTGGCTCTCTCTCGAAGCGGGACCGCCGCCTCTTACATCAAGACCCGCGCGCATGCCTTCGGGACAGATAAATACCGTACAACCGGTTCCGGCTTCCGTGTTCTGCGCCTGACCTATCTTTACAGGTGCAACATCATTGATCGATATGGTCTTCATGCCCGCTTCACCGCTCATTATTCATTCTCCATTCATACCCATAAGAATGATTTCATTATAGAATAAAGGCATCAGTTATTCTATTCATAAAGGAAGCGGTATGGCTATGCGTACTGAGTATAAGAATGACCCTGCAATGGATCCTTCGGGATTCGTGTTACTGTCTGATCACGTGCCCCACATCATCCAGGAGATCAGATATTTCTCGACATACAATTTCATCGGAGAGCGCATCGACGGCTACGAAGAACCGTGCGCTCTCCTCACCATAGAAGCTGCAAGGGCGATGAAGGCAGTCAGCAACGAACTGTTCGTCCAGGGGTACCGCGTCAAGGTCTTCGATGCATACCGTCCGGCTTGTGCCGTAAGGCATTTCGTGCTGTGGGGGATCGAGGATCAGGACATCCGCATGAAGCCTTACTTCTACCCTGACCTCGAAAAGCAGGAACTCTTTGCCAAGGGTTACATCGCCAAACTCTCATCACACAGCAGGGGCAGCACCATAGACCTTACCCTGCTAGACATGAAGACGGGAAAAGAAGTCGACATGGGAAGTCCATTTGATCTGTTTGATGAGAAGTCGCACCCGGATAACAGGGAGATTACGGATGAGCAGTACGAGAACAGGATGATCCTGCAGAGCGTCATGGTTCGCAACGGGTTCAAGCCGATAGACTGCGAGTGGTGGCATTTCACGCTGGAGAATGAACCCTACCCGGATACATACTTTGAGTTCCCGGTATCTTCAAGGTATCTCAGAAGATAGCGGACATCACGTTAAGTCCGAGCAAAGAGCACAATTGAGACATGATGCAAAAGGAGATGCTTGACCTATGATATCGTTCTTTGCAGCACTTGCAGTACTTGTGATCGGTTACCTTACTTACGGCAAACTGACGGAGAAGGTTTTCGGGCCGGATGACAGGACAACGCCTGCCGTCGCGATCAACGACGGTGTCGACTGCGTGCCCATTAAGACTTGGAAGGCCCTCCTTATTCAGCTTCTGAACATCGCGGGAACCGGTCCGATATTCGGTGCTCTGATGGGGGCGTGTTTCGGGCCTGTGGTATTCCTCTGGATAGTACTCGGATCCATCTTGGGCGGTGCCGTGCACGACTTCATGTGCGGCATGATCTCGGAGCGCCATAACGGCGCTTCCATCGCGGAACTGTCAGGTATCTACATGGGCAAGGGCGCACTTTATGTCATGCGTGTCTTCTCGATACTCCTGCTGCTTCTTACGGGAACGGTCTTTGTCACCAGCCCCGCGTCGCTCATATCGAGCCTTACGCCGGAAGGTCTCGGAAACACTTTCTGGATAATCGTCATCCTCATCTACTATGTCCTTGCGACTCTTCTTCCCATAGATAAGATCATCGGCAAGCTCTACCCCGTTTTCGGCGTGATACTGATAATCATGGCGGTCTCCATCGCAGGAGGCATTATCTTCCTTCCGCAGTATCACATCCCCGAGATCGCTCTTGCCGACATGCATCCCGACGGACTTCCCGTGTGGCCTTTCATGTTCATAACGGTCGCCTGCGGTGCCATCTCAGGTTTCCACGCGACGCAGTCACCCATGATGGCCAAGTGCATCATTAGCGAGAAAGAAGGCCGGAAGGTATTCTACGGAGCCATGATGATCGAATCAGTCATCGCTCTAATCTGGGCTGCTGCAGGCGTTGCATTCTACGGCAGCACGCAGATGCTCTCCGAAGCGCTCACGGCATCAGGACAGTCGGGAGTCGTATATGAGATCAGCCAGACAATGCTCGGCAGCATCGGCGGTATACTCGCCATCATCGGCGTCGTGGTCTGCCCCATCACATCGGGCGACACGGCATTCAGGAGTGCGAGACTCATCCTTGCGGAATGGACAAAGCTCGATCAGAAGAAGATCCGGAACAGGCTTCTTATCACGATCCCGCTCCTCGGAATAAGCGCCGTCCTCACGCAGCTGGACTTCAACGTACTCTGGAGATATTTCTCGTGGAGCAACCAGACGCTTGCGATGATCGCGCTCTGGGTCGCAACATCGTTCCTTCTCAAGACAAAAGATAAATGGGTATCTTCACTTCTTACCGCCCTGCCCGCGGCATTCATGACGGCAGTTTCCGTCACATACATCCTGGTCGCGCAGGAAGGATTCAAACTCAGTTATTCCATCGGATATCCCGTGGGGCTTGTTGCTGCTGTCTTAATGGCAACAAACTATGTGATGATGATCAGGCACAAAGACACACTTAGAAAACCCGTGCAGGCCTTATAAGTCTATTGCCTCTATCGCATCCTGCAGTATCTTCTCCGGGTCATTACCGTAGATATCAAGGCCATAGGCGGATATCATCTTAACATTCTTTATCCCGTAGAAACTCTCCGCGAGAGTCTTAATGTACCCGAAACCGAACTCTTCGGGGCAGAAGGCGCCTCCCGCCGTCGTGACATAGTAGAGGTTAGAAGCTTTGCACAGCCCCTTCGGAGTTCCTTCCGGCGTATAGATGAACGTCACGCCGAGAACGTTGATATGTTCGATATACTGCTTGAGTGATGCAGGAAAAGACAGGTCCCAGTAAGGCGCCGCGATGACTATCTTATCCGCAGCGGAAAACTGCCTTGCAAGATCGCAGACGGGATCATCGAATCTCTCTTCTGCGATGACGGCATCTCTTCTTCTGAGGAACCCTTCATCAGTAACGGGGAAACTGACATCTTCAAGTATCAGTTCCTCATATTCTCCTCCCAGTTTCTCAAGGACGGCACCGGCCAGTCTCCTTGTCCGGGAATCACTTCTAACACACGCGTTGATGAATAGTATCATGCTTCACATACCGCCTGTCTTCTTTGGATGTCTTATACAAAAATCATAGCACAGAGACTTTTGCACGTGCGTAAACAAGATATTACGAAACCCTTGATATAAGGGCATTTCCACGATTCTTCTTCAACGAAAGTTTACTTTTTTGAAATCACTGCAAACATGCCAAAGGTTATAATCACAATATCAAGAAAGAAGCGAGGTGCATCATGTCCATAGGCAAGAAGCAGTTCGAACTGAGTGCATTACTGGGATCACTGTTCTTCATAGCGATTATCGCTCTGGGTATCTTCCAGTTCGCTCATGTACTGCCGAAGGGAACTCTTCCCGTAAGCAGCATCATCAATATCTCGGCCGACTTAAGCTGTATGGCACTGGGATATGTCCTGTTCATCTGCAGCGTCGTCGACAAGCAGAAGAACGAAGCAAACCTCAATATCTATCTGCTCCTTCTCTTCAGCTGTTTCAATGCAGCATTCCTGGACGAGGTCTGCTGGATAGTCGACGGCAAGCCGGAGATGCTCGAACTCAACATGGCAGCCAACACGCTCTACTTCATGGGTGCCCCGGTTATGGCATTCCTGTTCTGGCGGTACGTTGTATCCTATCTTGAAGTAGCTCCGGAGAGGATCAAGAAATACAACATCTTCCTCGGCGCATGTCTCGGACTCGCCGTACTCATGAGACTCTTCAACCCTCTGTTCGGCCACTACTTTACGATCACATCTGACGGTCACTATCAGCGCGGCAATCTGTACCTTCTGTCCAACCTCTATGCATACTTCACCATACTCCTTACCCTGGCACTGGTATTCCGTGCAAGGAAGAAGTTCAAGAGATATCAGGTCGTCACCTTGTTCCTCTATGCTTTCTTCCCGCTTGTCATGGGCATCGTGTCTGTGTTTACTTTCGGGCTGTCCCTGACAAGCCCCGTCATCATGCTCGTGCTGCTGCTCATGTACTGCGTCTTAAACGTCATCCAAAGCAGAGAGCGGTCCATCTCCGACAGCGAGCTTCAGATGGCGAATGCGATACAGGAAGGAATGCTCCCGCACATCTTCCCTCCTTACCCGGAGCGCAGTGAGTTCGACCTCTACGCGTCAATGACGGCGGCAAAGGAAGTCGGCGGAGACTTCTACGATTTCTACATGCCGGATAAGGATCACCTCGTGGTAACGATAGCAGACGTCTCCGGCAAGGGTATCCCCGCAGCGCTCTACATGATGGTCACCAAGACGCTCATCAAGAACAGAGGTCTCACGGATTATGAGGACGTCTCGAAGATCTTATCCACCGTCAACGACCAGCTCTGCGAGAGCAACGACATAGCGATGTTCGTTACAGTCTGGATCGGCGTCCTTACGATATCCACGGGCGAGTTCAGATACGCAAATGCAGGTCATGAATACCCCGCGGTCATGAGAGTTGGCGGCAAGTTCGAACTCATCAAGGAGCGCCATTCTCCCCCGCTCGGATGCATGGAAGGCATACCTTACAAGGAATATAAGACAAAACTCGAGCCCGGTGATATTATCTATGTGTATACAGACGGTGTGACCGAGGCGAACAACAGCAAGAATGAACTCTTCGGAGAGGCGCGCATGCTCGATGCACTTAACCTCCCGAACGACGGCGACCTACTCGTCCTCGAGTCCAACATAAAGGACAGCATCGATGCTTTCATCGACGGCAACCCGCAGTTCGACGATATCACGATGCTGAGCATGAAGTACAACGGCCCGCAGGCTGCCGAAGGAACAGGTGATGCAGATATGAAGCAGCTTAAAGTGAAAGCCGACATCTCCAACCTCGATCAGGTCTTATCCTTTGCAGATGCCATACTTGAAGAGGCTGAATGTTCACCCAAAGCCCAGATGCAGCTGGATATAGCAATCGAAGAGATCTTCGTGAACATCGCGCACTACGCATATCCCGACGGTGAAGGCGATGCTGTTATCGGGATCAAAGCAGACGCTGAAGCAAGGTGCGTGACGATGCGTTTCGAAGATTCCGGCATGCCGTATGACCCGCTCAAGAACGAAGACCCCGATATAACGCTGTCGGCAGAAGACCGACCGATAGGCGGACTCGGTATATTCATGGTCAAGAAGAGCATGGATGACATCTCTTACGAATATAAGGACGGCAAGAACTGCTTGACCATCAAAAAGAATATTTGATATATAATTAAAATACATTTCAGGAGGATTAGATCATGTTGAACATCACAAAGAATGCAAATGGTAATGCGCTCAAGATAATCCTTGAAGGCAGACTCGATACCACCACTGCACCTCAGCTCGAAGAGCAGCTTAACTCAGCACTTGAAGGCGTAACTGATCTTAAGTTCGATCTTGCAAAGCTCGAGTATATCTCCAGTGCAGGCTTGAGAGTTCTTCTTGCTTCACAGAAGACGATGAACAAGCAGGGCTCAATGGTCATCTCGAATGCTTCTGACGAAGTAAAGGAGATCTTCGATGTCACGGGTTTCTCCGACATCCTGACGATCGAGTAAGCCACAGTAACAACAAGCATAAGAAAGGGCTGTCATGATTGGCAGCCCTTATTAGTACCATAGAAAGTGTAATTGTTAGAGAGTAATTAACTCCGACAGTTGCACTTTTTATAATGAGGGGAGTAATTGGTCTGACGTGCGGCCCTTTGGATCTTGCATCCGTCAAATAAACTGTCAGCCAACCCCTTGTTATAAGCATTCGATTAAGCAGGTAGGGATCAGCTCCCGCGTAACCAACTAAACTGAATTGTAATAAGTGCGGCTTGGAATAATTGCTAATTTCAGATTTAGGAGGTAAATCACATGATCAGCGTGGGAATTGATGTTTCAAAAGGAAAGAGCATGGTTTATTTGTGTTCTTTTGGTCATTATGGTAACCAAGTTGTTATAACAATGATAGAATATTGTTTATGGTAACAACGAGTTTTGACAGAATTATTATCGGTGCCGGTATCTACGGGCTTTATGCTGCACTTAGCAGCGTGAAGCAGGGGTACACGGTGGTTATTATCGAATGCGATCCTGAACCTTTCAGCCGAGCTTCATATATTAATCAGGCCAGAGTACATTTTGGATATCATTATCCGAGGTCTATCTCGACGGCTATGAAATCCGCAAGTTATTTCGAGCGGTTCAACAAAGACTATTCTTTTTGTATAAACGGGGATTTTGAGCAGATATATGCAACATCAAAACAATTTTCCTGGACAGATGGAAAGCATTTTAAAGATTTCTGTGATGCGGCCGGGATTCCTTGTGAACCACTTCACCCAAGCCGATACTTTAAGGACGGTCTTTGTGATGGTGTATTCAAAACCAGAGAATACACGTATGATGCGATCATTCTTAAAGAGTATTTATTGGATGAATTATCAAAATACAGCAAACAATTCCAACTAAAAAAAGG
>JAILMZ010000038.1 GCA_024692105.1 Saccharofermentans sp. | reverse complement strand
GACGAGTTCTGCGCCAGGTTCGGCGGCGACGAATTCTCTGCAGTCCTTGTATCAGAGAAGCTGGATCGTGCCGAAGAATTCACATCTGAATTCCTTGCTAAGATGGATGAGGTGTCAAAGAATTCCGGCAAGCCCTACCCTGTCCATGCGAGCCTCGGTATCTCGGAGCTGCTCGGCTGGGAGACCAATAATATCGTAACATCCATGAAGGAAGCTGATGACAGGATGTATCAATTCAAGCGCGACTATAAGTCAAACGGATCTTCACAAGGGTCAGGCGAAAGCATATAAGAGCGGATACATGATCAATGCGAGCACTATAAGCGCAACTCCGATAAAGAATAGTACGGTTATGATCAGCGAGATCACGAATGCTATCGTGATCCAGAGCTTACGCTTGCGCTTCTCCTTCTTGGCTTTGATGCCGTCTATTACAAAGAGCACCATCGAACCTATGACCAGGATCGAGACTACGCCGACAGCGGCCTGCTCCAATAACATCATGAAATAATCTGTATATACGTCCATTTGTGGTTCCTTCTGTTAGTTAGTTAGTTGCGATTTATTACTTACTACGGCCGTATAATAGTATGCATTTGCTACTATGTCAACTGTAATCGTGCAAATTCTCAGTTGCGAATCTGCAGAATGAGTAATAAAATCTGTTGGCTATGTTGGAACGATTCAAAAAAGATCCGGTATTATTCATCTCAGGGATACTTGCAATAGTATCCTGTTTTGTTGTGCATCCGGATATGGAGTACATCGGATACATCGACTTCAGAGTGCTCGCGATCCTCTTCTGCATGATGCTCGTCGTATCAGAACTGGTCATACTCGGAGTGTTCGACACGCTGACCAACAAACTTTTATCCAAAGTACACTCATCCAGGCTCGTATCGCTCATACTCGTATGGCTTGCGTTCTTTCTGGGGATGATACTGACCAACGATGTCACGCTGGTCACTCTTGTACCTTTTGCCATCGCGCTGATGAAGACGTTCGAAGACAGGAAGACTCTGACCTTCACATTGATCCTGATGACCGTCGCGACCAACCTCGGCAGCATGCAGACTCCGATCGGAAATCCCCAGAACATATTTCTGTTCACTCACTACAACATGGAGATCGGGCATTTTACCCTGCTGATGCTCCCTTTCTCCTTGTGCTCGCTCGCACTTGTCACGGCGGCTGTTTTCGTGCTGTGCAAAGACATGAAGATCACGCACGAACAGCCGGCGAAAAAGGAAAAAATCTCCGCGCTTAAAGTCGCGGTATGCATCGCGCTTTTCGCCTTGAGCCTTCTGGTCGTGCTCAGAGTGCTGCACTTCCTTATTGCCCTGGGCGTGCTTGCTGCCGTCATGCTCATCATGGACAGAAAGGCGTTCAAGGGTGTCGACTATACCCTGCTCATCACGTTTGTGTTCTTCTTCGTTTTCGTCGGGAACATGGGCAGGATAGATGTTGTCAATACCTGGGTATCCGGCATCGTCGGAAGATCTCCTGTCCTCGTGGCCGTTGCGGCATCGCAGGTCATAAGCAACGTTCCTGCGGCGCTGTTATTGTCGGCGTTCACGGATAATAGAGAGGCACTCGTGATCGGCACGAACTTAGGCGGCCTTGGATCACTCATCGCGAGCATGGCAAGCCTCATCACATACAAGTTCCATGCGGCGCTCCCGCGCTCGAAAGAAAAGTCCGTCAGTTACATCGGAGCTTTTACCGTCGTAAACATCTTATTCCTGGCAGTGCTGCTGGGGTTGTACTTTATAATCCGCTGATCAGGCTTATATGCGCCAAAGTCCCGTAAGCACCCAGTCCTGCGAAGTGATATCGTATTCATGTCCGCAGTAAGGACACATCTTGTTCTGGATGGCGTTGAAGCTGCTGCCGCATGTCGGGCACTGGATCTTCGTCATGGAGAACTGCATGTTGATCGGGATGTCCGTCCTTCTCCAGAACACTGCGCGGTATGTTTCTCTCTTGAACTTGATCTTGTCATTCTTAAAGTACAGTACATCAAAGAATGCATCTGTCGTGACGGTGACGGCACCGTTTTCTTCCGTTATGCCGGCAACACCAAGCGCAGCGCCGAAATTCATGTCGATTATGTCCTTGAAATCAGGCGCGAGCGGATGTCCCTTATAGAAGAGCAATTCCTGCTCATTCGGGGCATAGACCGCAGTCTTGATGAGGGAGATCGCCTTGCTCGTGAAGTACTCGAAAGAGAACTCCGGGCTGTATGCCTTCATCTGCTGCTCGAATTTCGACCTGGATCCTATCGTGCCCCACTTGCCCGCAGACTGGCTTGAACCGACCACGATCAACCTGATGAAAAGGAATATGCTGTAGAAAAAGTATCCGGCCAACAGTCCGACGGGGATGATAAGCAGCGCTCCGAGGATGATTTCGATCTGATCAGATTCACCCCTGAGGAATGCCATGAATTCAGGGAAATCCAGGATGAGCGGTATCAGGGCAAAGACAAGGCCTGTGATTATGACGGTCAGTATCATGCCGGCCTTGTGCTCGTTGCCTGTGATACCGACGTCTTCGAGCGAATAGTAACCTGTGACCTTGGGGAACAGGTCATCCATCTTGTACACGGTGCCGCAGTACGGACATCCGCCCTGGATCTGCGCTATCGTGCTGACAGATCCGCAGTTCGGGCAGCTTATGCTCTCATCATCAGGATGAATGCCTGTAGTAACATCCGTTATCGTTGTGTAGAAGACGCTCCTTATGTTATCCGAGTAGATCTTTTTGCCGTCTTTGGTGAACTTCCTCTTGATGCCTAACTGCTCGTTGCAGACATAGCTCTCATAGTGTGCATCTTTCCACTCTGAACCGACCGTAGCATTGTGCTCCTTGTCCCTGTCATAGATCTCCATTTCCAGGTTAAGGCCTTTTTCTTTGATGCGGTCATGCTGGAGCTTAAGCACATAGCTGATGTCGTTGTCGGCAAAAGGAATATTCTTTCCGTCGCCGATGGCCGAACCCAAAGAATTCACGAAATTATTCAGTTTCAGTCTGAAGTTTTCCTTTAACTGCGTGATCTTAAAGAAATTGTATCCCATAACCAATACCCCCTTATTCCACTAAGAATGTATAAGTTAATTTATATCATATTCTTGAGATATTCAGAAGAGTCCAACTGTTGCCAAGCGGAAGTCATTGGGTATCTTTCTAATGACATTAAAAATAACAAATGCCGGGGGTGATACCGCCAAAAGCCATTAAGGGAATCCGCTACTTAGCGGATGTGTGAGCGGATAACGAGGTTTTTGAAGCCTGCAAGCCGAGAATCCGCTACAGAAATCCGCTACTTGGCGGATGTGCAAGCGGATAACGAGGTTTTTGAAGCCTGCAAGCCGAGAATCCGCTACAGAAATCCGCTACTTGGCGGATGTGCAAGCGGATAACGAGGTTTTTGAAGCCTGCAAGCCGAGAATCCGCTATAGAAATCCGTTGCTTAGCGGATAAGTGAGCGGATAATTACAAATCAAAGGTATAAGCACCCACACCTTGTCATCTTCTTATCCACCAATGCTCTCCCACACAGCCACAAGCTCCGGAGACTTCAGCGCTGCAACCATTCCTTCGATTGCTTCTATACAGCTGTTACCAAATGAATCGTGCATCATCAGGCTCTCACTTAAAGTGACAAAACGCAGGTTCTTGGCATCGTAGTCCGGCGCCTGATCAAACCTTGCAGCTATCTCGCGTGCGCGGGTTAGGGAAGCTTTTGCCTTCTTCTTATGACCCTTCTCAAGTTCGATAAACGCAAGCTGAGTAAGGAGCACGCAGTCAAACTTATCGAGAACGTTAGGTTTACCGCCCTTGCGGTAGGTCTCGTTCTCGGCGAGGGCGGCCTCGATGAGTGCCCCTGCCTCGGCATAGTCCTTAGCCTTGAGATAGCACTTGAGTTTGCCCGTGATCAAGGCGGCCCTGTCGTTCAACTGCTTCACGAAAGCACGCGACAGGTATTCATCCGCCTGCTTGTAATCCTCTTTCTGCGTGAGCAGATGCCCTATCCTGATATCGTATACGCCGCCGGCATTGTGCTCACGGTAGATCTCCAGGGCCTTACCGGTGTTCCCCATCGTCTGGTGAAGGACTGCGAGCTGACCGTAGATAACAGTCTCGTCTACTCCCGGGTCTTTGTTCTGGGAGATCAGGGTTATCGACTGCTCAAACAGTTCGACTGAACGCATAAGGTGTTTCCTGTTCTTCGGGTTGATGCCGTAAACGCCGTACAGCAATGCACAGCTGAAGACGACCGCAAAATTATGGGGGTACTTCTTAAGAGCTTTCTCTGCCTCCGCAAGACCGTCCGGGTCCATGGTATATGCCATCTTCTGAAGTCTCGCAGCAAGCACATCCGTCCTGTTGTCACGCACCTCGAAACCTATCATCACATCAAGGGACGTGTCGAAAAAGTCCGCCATCTCCAATATCAACGGCAGTTCCGGGGTAGACAGCCCGGCCTCCCACTTGTGCACTGCGCCCACGGTCACGCCGAAAACTTCCGCAAGCTGCTCTTGGGTGAGACCTCTCTCCTTGCGCAGAGTTCTAATATTGGCTGCGAGATCGTGGTTCATAATGCTGCTCCTTGATTCTTTTTCCTGCGTTTTCTTAAGATTAGCAATATTCCAACGGAAAGGACAGCAGAAATGATGATGACCTTGATTATCAAATTAATCCTGTAATTGTTTGCGCTTTCTAAAAGGGTAAATCCGGAACCGTACAGTTGTGTCTTGATACCGTCGTCGGCCCGTGCAACCTTGATAGGATCATAGTTCAGATTATCCAAAGGGTAATCATAATCTACATATAGGTGATCGAGGCCTTCTACAGTAAATATAATCGTACAATTGCCATTATACACATCGACAATACTGAGACTCTTGATGGGCAGACCTTCCTGTTGTTTGTTGTCTTTATCCGTCTCGGTACCGATTACATTTACAACTGCGCTTGTCACCCCACAATGACACCATATACCGTCATCGCTTGAAGGAATGCTTGAACCATTTTTCACATAGCATCCCGGCTTGAGCGAAGCAGGAGTATATATACCCGTGATCATCTCGATAGGTTTTAATTCTTTTCCGCCGTTGTTACCGTTAGCGACCTTCGAAGTGCTTCTGAAAGTAACAAAACCGGCTATGAGACCGACCACCACTGTCACAGCAATAATCCATACGATGCCGGTCAACAGATTCTTTTTCATACTGACGCTCACCTCCATAACCCCACGGGAAGTATATTTCAACTACCCTGATTGTATAGGAGAGTGAGCCGTATTTGAATACACTATCAATACAGATAGAATAATTCTTTTTATACTGTTAGTATATATCAGACTGCAGCAACGCGGGCACTGCCTGCCTTTCGGGAAGCAATTATCGACAGGACTATGATCACTATGTTCAGTATGATCCCGAGCACCCAGAAAAATATGGTTGTGTTCTCCATGCGGATCGATGCTTCACTAGCTGAAATATGTTCGAATGTCTCATTGATCCAGTACAAGACTCCGATAAGTGTCCCGTACAATGTGCCGCTCAGCACGCCGCATATGGTCTCGCTTATGGCAAAGAACTTTCCGCTCTTCTTAAATCTTGCCTGTGCGATTATGTTAAAGATCAGTACAACAGTCGTAATGAGCAACGGCAGGCATGTCATAAGGAATGCCATTCCCGAATCTTCGGTATTACCATCGAACATCAACTCCAGCAGCGATGTCAAGCCGGCAAGCGCGAAGAAGAATCCGTACGATATATACAGACCGGCAGCTGATACCAGGTTAAGTCCCAAAACAGTGTATCTCATATCCATTCCCCCTAAACAATCAATTAAAGATCCATAACCAAAACGGCAGACCGACATACGTAAGGAAATACAGGAGCATTATCGCGATCAAAGCCAAAACGGCTAAGATAGCCAAGGCATAGATGACCAATGCAATAACGAACATTACCGTAAAGACCTTCTTGCGCTTGCGGTGTTCTTTCTTTGCCTTGATGCCGTCTACGATAAAAAGCACTATGGCTGTCAGGCAATAAAGAAGGACAATGCTCACCAATGCCTGTTCGAGATACATCGCAGCCAGATCTGTATAAAAATCCATTTTGTTTCCTTTCGCTGTCCGCGTTAGTTAGTTGTAGATTGATACTTACTATACGTCAATAATAGTATACTTTTGCTACTATGTCAACAGCAAAATAAAAAGGCCCGGAAAAAGTATCCGAGCCGCTTATGATCCTAAACAGGCTAAGGCTTACTCGCCTGAATCCTCCTCGTAGGATTCCAGTCCGGAGATAACAGAGTCGAGCCCTGCCTTGAGGGTGTCGAATTTCGACTTGCTGTCGAGCCTGCCGTTGAGGAGCACATCCCCCTTACCGTCTCTGAAGTCGATGATGTATTCTTTCTCAAGCCCCTTGATCTTCACAACGTAATGCAGGGAAGCGATGTCTTTGATCCTTACGAAAGTATAGGTCTCGTTGCCCAGGGCAGAGAATCTCTCGTAGAAGTAATCCCCGTTGGCCGCGAAATAATTAAGGGAATCGAGTCCCACCTTGAACAGAGGTTCTTCTGACATCTGCGTGTCGAAAGCCTTGACCTCGGCTTCAGTCGTCAGGAGTTCGTTCAGGTTCTCTTCCGTCCTCGAAGTGACATTCTTCTTTTTGCCCAAAGCTGTAAGGAGCAGCGCGAACACTAAGATCGCGCCGCCGATTATTGCGAGGATCTTGATCGTGCTCGCTGTCTGGGGATCGTTAAGACCTCCGTTGTAGATCAGATAACCTATAACACCGCCGACCATGAGCGGTATGACTATCATGATGATCGGACCCTTTTGCTTGTCGCTCTTGGCTTTTGCGGCACCGGTTCTCTTACAATACTCTTTAAGCCAGACTGATTTTTCGCTGGCCAGTTTTGAATTACTCATGGTTCGGCCTCCTTGCAGATTTATTTGAAGATATCTCTATTATTAGCAATACATATCGAAAAAATCGAGTATCAATTCATTCGTACTGAACCCCGCAAAATCCTCCGACCACTCGTGAGTTCCGTCTTCGATCTTGACGGACCAGACCTGTGTCTTGTTCAGGAAAGCTGTATACTTGGTGATCTCTGCTTTATCAGACAGAGCTTCCACGCTTGAAGAACCCAGGCCGTTAGCGGATGCCCAGTAATCCATTACATCTTCTATCGCAAGAGACGATGATTCCGCGGTGCCGTTACCGTTCTGAGGGACGACTTGGTCTTTCGTGCCGTAGATCTCGAGGAAACCGATACTCGTCTTGTCAACGCGCTCGTCCCACACTTTCTGGGTCATAATGCCGGCGACAGAAACCACTGCAAGGAACATGTCAGATGCTTCCATGGCAACCCTGTGCATCATGAACCCGCCGTTACTGAAGCCTGCAGCGAAAGCTTTCGTTTGGGACAGGCCGTATTCATCCTGAAGGTAGATAGCGAGATTTATCAGGTAATCGAGGCTGTCGGCACCCTGCGGTTCATAAAAGCCGACGTCCCAGCCCCAACCGCCATTGCCCAGTGCCGGCTGGGTATAGCAGACGGCATATCCTCTCGGACACGCATCTTCGTCCAT
>JAILMZ010000011.1 GCA_024692105.1 Saccharofermentans sp. | reverse complement strand
TCGCAGTCCAGTGTGTCGCCGGGAATCGAATAGTCAAATTCGGTTATCAGGAATCCGTCCAGACCGATATCTTCCAGATCAAAAGCAACCAGAGTTCCGTATTCGGGATCAGAAAAGAAGAAAAACTCAGTATCATAAGCGGCCGCATCCTTGCAGCCCTTTGCCCTCAGCTTTTCCATGTCTTCAGTGTTGACATAAGACTCGGGCAGACCGTAAATGGACGCACTGTATTTTGCATCCGGGAATACGCTCTGAACATAGTCTATGACCTCATAGACATTGTTGGCGATCCACTTGCCATCCTCGCCAAAACATCCCAGATTCGCCTTCCCGTCCTCTGCAAATGCCAAATATACCGGCTCCAAGATGCCTTTCGTATCGTATTCTTCTATGATGTCACGAACCTTTGTCGCGGCTTCTTCGACCTGGCTGCTTGACGGCCTGCTGTTAAAGTAAAGATAGAATCCGTCAAGTTCAAAGTCGTATTCTTCTTTTACCTCATCCAGATCATCTTCCGCATCTTCGAGGATATAGTCGACATAGAGATTCATAAAATTCGAGCTTGTGTCTTCCGAATAACCGAAGGTGCTTCCGTCGAGATTCATCTCCTGCATCTGAGAAGTGACTTTGTATTCGATTCCCGTATCTTTGTCGATCAGATAGACCGTCCTGACCTTGTCGTTGCCGCTGCCTTTAACGTCTTCTTTTACAAACTCACAGTCGCCGTATTCCTGCTTGGCATATGCGATCAGTGAACCCTTGCTCTTGACCGAACAGGAACAGAAAAGCAGCGCACACATCAGGATGCATCCTGTCAGCAGATATTTCTTTTTCACTCTTTCCCCTCCCCTTTATTCTCTTTCTTTTCCTTGTGAGACAGATAGATCGCATACGGGAGCATCCATACACCCGGGTCTAAGAGCGCGAGCAGCGCAAGCCATTTTATCGGGGATAAGAGGAACCCTATCAGCACAAAGAATCCGCCTACAAGAGGTACGCCCGAACTATGTACGTTTTTTATCTTGTACTGGATCATCGAACCGTGTGTCATGAACAGGAAAAATACACCTATGGCGACCAGTATTCCGGCCGCCACCCATTTGGTCGAATCCGGCAGGTCGTCCCATGTGCCCGGTTTAAGCTGTGCGATAACAAAACCCATTCCCTTTTCCTCTCAATAATAATCATACACAACCTCGGCAATGTGAATCAAGAACTCTACTTTAAGTAGGTGGTCTCCCCGTCTGCCGCGGGTTACAATCGGGGCGTGGAGGATAAAACTATGAACCAGTACGTTACAGGCACAGTCATCAAGGAACTGCGCGAAAAGAATAACATGACACAGACAGTTCTCGCCGATAAACTGGGCGTCAGCGACAAGGCGGTATCTAAGTGGGAGACAGGCAGAGGTTACCCTGACATCTCTTTGCTGGAACCCATTGCAAAGATCTTCGACATTTCCGTTACGGAACTGATATCGGGCAATACGATAACCAACGCAAACGTGTCTTCGAACATGCTCCGCTCCGGCTTTTGCGTCTGCCCCGTCTGCGGGAACGTCATACACAGCATGGGACAGGCCGTCATAACCTGCCACGGGATCAGTCTTGCCCCGCTCGAGGCAGAGCCTGCCGACGAAGAACATAAAGTAACCATCGAGAAAGTGGAAGACGAGTACTTTGTCCACGTGGAACACGATATGACGAAGGATCATCACATCTCATTCATAGCAGCGTTGTCTTCCGACAGGCTGCAGCTCGTTAAGCTCTATCCCGAGTGGAATGCAGAGGCAAGATTCAAGATATCCTGCGTAAAGAAGATCCTCTTCTACTGCAACAGAGACGGCTTGTATGAGATAAAGCCGTAAGGGGCTCTGACAGAACATCCGGGATATAATGAGTTAAAGAACACCCATGCCTTCTTTTTGTTCCACAGGAGCGACTTATGTACGACATAACTCTGTATGAAGGTGACAAGTCGAGACTCACGTGGAACAATGACAATATCTTAGATGGCGACTGAGACGGCAGTTGCGTGGTAAAATAAGGGCATCACACCAAATGGGAGGTATCGTATGGATATTGATATCAACAAGGCAAAAGATATGGCACAGGATGCTTTGGGTCAGGTCGCAAAGGACGACAACGCAAAGAAGATGGCTAACGATGCCATCGATGCAGTAGAGAAAAAAGTCGGCGTTGATCTTCCCGATGTAGATGCCATCAACAAGGCGATCGGCAACAAGTAATTCAAAAAGAAAACCAACAAGATGCCCTGTCAGGATCATTCCCGGCAGGGTTTTCTTTTGCTCAGAAACAGAACGTTCTTATCAGGAATGCCGCGAGCAGATGAAGCGGATAGAAAACGTAGAACACCCACTTCGAGAACGTCGGGAAACGGCCCTTCTTACCGTTATAGAAGAACGTGATAACGACCATCGCCGCAGTCTGCGCCAGGAAGAAGCCGTAATTGTTCCACGTGAGTCCGAACGCGAATCCGCCGTAGTATATCTTGAATGCCAGCATCAAGGCCTCGAAAAGGATAAACCTCAGCACCGGCTTCTCGCGTGTCATGTAGAACAGGAATATCGCCACGGGCCCGAAAACGAGCCACTCGGCCTGCATCAATGCCGTAAGGGCAGTTATGGCCAGCATGACGATTATGCGCAAGGGAAGCTTCCATCCGCTCTCCCACACGGCAAGGACAAGAAGGCCTGCGAGCAGCGCTGCCATAACGCTCCATGTCGTTAATGCGGTCCACCATGGTTCTCCGTAGAAGTTACAGAAGTAAAACGGGATCTGCGTTATCAAGGTAACTGCCGCAAGCCTTAGAATGTATTTCCTGCGGGATTTCGTATACCGGAATCCTTCCGAGATAAAGAAGAAAAACACCGGCGGGGCAAACATCTCGCCAAAGACAAAAAACCTGATTATCCATAGCGGCACCATGTCCACGAAATGATCGACTCCGACATAGATGATCATGTGACCGCAGGCCATTAGGATAAGGGCTATGTATTTGAGCATATCCCTGTTCAATATCTTAAGGTTTATCTTCCTGTTATCCTGTCCCACATATGTATAATAACGCATTCTTTTGGACTATGCTTACATAGCGATATAATAGTGTTGTTTGGGGGTAAGAAGGATGTTTCATTTCGGGTTCTCGTATGTAGGATTATTGTTCCTCATAATGCTGTTCGTGCCCAACATAATCTGGGCGAAGAACAAGCCTGCCGATTACGACAAGTATGTGGGTAACGAGAATAAGTTCCTGCTTCTTCTTGAACGCGCCGGAGAGGTTACAACATCCGCCCTTGCCCTGATATTCAGCGACTTTAACATAAGGCCTTTTACGCTGTGGTCCCTCTGGCTTATCGCTGCCTTAATCTGCATGGTGCTCTACGAGCTTTATTGGATAAGATATTTCAGAAGCGATAAGACGATGGCAGACATGTATTCGAGCTTTGCGGGATTCCCCGTGGCAGGCGCCTCTCTCCCCTGCATCGCTTTCTTTATGCTCGGCATATACGGCTCTAACATCTTTATGATTGTCAGCGCGTTCATCTTGTCTGTCGGCCACATCGGCATCCACATCATGCACAGGAACGAAGTCATTCCCAAGAAGAAAAAGAAGCCCGTCATCGCTATCCTTAAGATACTTATCGCGATACCTGTCACGCTCATACTGTTGTTCACGGCAAGCGTAATCGCAGTCAGAAACAAAAACTGGATCGACAGCTGTGTCAAGACATCTTCCGGAATCAACGAGACTGCATACGTCGAACTAGGCGGTCAGGAGCAGTACATCTCCATCAGGGGCTCGGATATCAATAACCCTGTGATCGTATATATCCACGGCGGCCCGGGAAGCCCTGATTCCCCTATTATGCCGCTCTTTACGGATCCTCTGATAGATGACTATACGGTGGTCTGCTGGGATCAAAGAGGCTGCGGCAGGACGTATTACCACAATGCTGATACCGACCCATTAAACAAGACCGTAAGTTTCGAACAGTCGCTGCAGGATACAGACGAACTCGTCGATTATGTACGCGAGAGATTCGGTCAGGACAAGGTCATAATAATGGGGCATTCTTTCGGTTCTATAGTTGGTGCCATGTATGTTCAGGAGCACAGCGATAAGGTATCGGCATTTGTCGGTATAGGTCAGTGCGTTTGCCTTAGTGATTCCGATGAACTGGCCTATCAGGATGCCATTTCCAAGGTCACCGCAAACAGCGAAGAAGAGACCGTGCTGATAAATGCTTATAACGCTTATCATGACAGCAATTCGCTTGAAGATTATTTTGTTCTGCGTCAGCTGACCACGAAATATCATCCGAACCCCGGCGCGGCAGATACTATACTGATCGCACTGTTCTCGCCTTATACCGGCGTTAATGATGTCTGCTGGGTATTGGAAGAGTCTACGCTCGACCGTTACTACGAACTGGAAGGCAGCCTTATGGAAATGCTGACTACGTTTGACATCTATGATTATCCCCTGACCTATGACGTACCCATGTACTTCATCTCAGGTGAATATGACTACACATGTAATTGGACGCTGGCAGAAGCGTACTGCAATGACATAACAGCACCTGACAAGGCTTTTGTATGCATTCCTGGAACGGGTCACGGACCGCAATATGATGCGCCCGAAGAATTCGGATCTGTGGTTAAGAGTCTGCTGTCAGGAAATGTTTAAAACGGTTCTTATACTTCAAAACTCTCCGTCTTTAAGTCGCAGTAATATCTGCCGCTCTTTGCCGTGAACTTCAACACGCAGTAATCAGGGTCTGTCACACCGCCTTTGTAGAAGATGGTATCACCCTTCCTCCAGATCATATCCTTGGTCGCCTGATCAGTCATAACTTCCATTGTTCCGGTCAGCATTACACCGGTATATTTGATCAGGCCCTTGTGATAGAAATATATGCTCGCATTAGGGTTGTTAAGGTACTGCTGTACACGCATTGAAGAAGCGTTTGTCGAGAAATAGAACTCTTTTAATCCGACTTGCTTTCTGGGTTTAAGCATAGCCTTAACATTAGGCGCACCGTTCTCATCAACTGAGCAAACGAAGCTTACTTTTTGGTTGCTGATAAATTTAACTATTGCTTCTTTATCCATATGTTCACCAATCATTTATAAGGTTATAAACAACACGATAAGATTATATAAGAAAACCCTCAAAACTATAAGTTCCGAGGGTTAATGCTTATAATCATTTCCGCGAGGCCTGAAATAAAGAAGATCAAAAGTTCTATGCCGGTTGTTGCCATTTTATGTCTGGCTTGATTCCTTTTTTCACACAATCATCGAGATACAGGTCTATCAAATTCTGATATGGAATACCTGTCTCCTCAGCAAGCTTCTTAAAGTAATCTACAGTTGTTGATTTGAGATTAATAGTTACCTGACGCTTAAGTTTATTTGCATATGGATTCTTTCTGGGATTGAGTTTTGAAATATCATAGTTATCTCTCATAATTTTCCACCGCCTTGAACGTAGTAATCTGTCTCAGGTTTTGTTGCCTTTCGCGCCGAAATGATTCTAATCACTTCTCCCATGCTTCTATAACAATGACTTACTATCAGCACTCTGGTGCTTATACTCATTCCAATAATAGGAAACCTCTCTTCATCTTTTGAATGATCCGGATCATCAAACAAGATAGCATTGTCATCGTAAAAAACAGAACTTGCTTCAGCAAAACTAATTCCGTGTTTATTTATGTTTACTTTGTTTTTGTTTTCATCCCATTCAAATATCATGATACGAGACTATCTATATCATAATTATATTATAATTATATTCCATTATCAATGCGCAGCTTAACAGACATATTTCCTTTAAATACAATACAGTGAAGTATGATTCAGTTATCCTCTCTTTACCAGTAGATTGTTCGTTGACATCGATATTATCTAAATATCTCTGTGCAAGAATTTTCCTGTCGTCAAATCTGGCGATAGACCGCTCATACTCTAATCGCCTGACATCAATGTCAACATCCATTTCAAATACAATCTTAGGGTCACCTATCAATTGAAACCCTCGCTTTTCCAAGAATTTCTTTATATGGCAACCAGTTACTATTCTCAATAATTGAACAATGCAAAGGCCTTAGCGATAATCAGCTTGAGGAGATATTAAATAACATCGCAAAAAATAAAAACCCGTAGAACATATCGTCTACGGGCTTATTATTGGCGGAGCCGGTGGGATTCGAACCCACGTGCCCTTGCGGACAAACGGTTTTCAAGACCGCCTCGTTATGACCACTTCGATACAGCTCCGTGCCTTAAAGGCACTTAAGTATATACGATTTGTGGTGGGTTTTCAACCTTCCGCTGAAGAGCCTTATACAAGGATATCAAGGAGTCTGTCGAGATCCTCGGGATTCTTATAATCAATAACGATCTTTCCCTTGCCGGAAGCATCGCCTGAAGGCTTGATCTTTACTCTGGAGCCCAGAGACTTCTTCAGTTTTGTCTCTACTTCCTTGATGCTGAGCTTAGCCTGAGGATCGAGCTCTACGGGCTTTGCAGCGGGCTTCGGGTTATTCTGTGCCTCAATATACTTATGAACATATTCCTCAGCCTGTCTGACGCTCATGTCGCGTGCTATGACGACGTCAGCGACCTTACGCTGGTCTTCCTTATCCTTGAGGCCCAGGATGGCCTTAGCGTGGCCTGCAGAGAGGTCTCCGCGTACCAGGAACTCATGCAGTGATTCATCAAGGTTAAGAAGACGCAGAGAGTTAGCTATCGTGGCTCTGGGCTTACCGATCTTCTTTGCAAGCGCTTCCTGTGTCATATGATGAGTCTTGATGAGTGCCTGCATTGCTTCAGCCTCTTCAAGAGGGTTCAGATCTTCCCTTTGCAGGTTCTCGATGAGTGCCTGCTCCATTACCTGCTTGTCTGTAAGTTCTCTTACGATAGCCGGAATAAGCTTAAGACCTGCGATCCTTGCGGCTCTCCATCTTCTCTCTCCTGCTACGATCGTATAACCCTTATCCTTGCGCTGAACGATTATCGGCATGATAATGCCGTTCTCTTTGATGGATTCAGCAAGCTCATTGAGAGCCTTCTCGTCAAATGTCTTACGGGGCTGTTCCAGATTGGGTGATACGTCGTTGATCTTAAGTTCTACTACGGAGTCCTTCTGATCCTCGGGAATGCCCTCTGATGAGAGCAGTGCGCCTAAGCCTTTGCCTAATCCTTTTTTCGTTGCTGCCATATTCTGATCTCCCGCCTTATGTGGCTAATATATAGACGTGCGTCTATGTTTATTTGGTTCGCTTGATTATCTCGGAAGCCAATGCCTCGTAGGCTTTGGCGCCCTTTGAGTTCTTATCGTAGTCGCTGATTGCCTGACCGTGGCTGGGTGCTTCAGCGAGTCTTACATTCCTCGGGATAACGGTCTTGAACACCTTCTTCTCGAAGTAGTTCTCAACCTCTTCCTTAACCTGCTTGGAGAGCTGGGTCCGCATATCAAACATAGTCAGGACAACACCCAGGATCTCGATGCCCGGGTTGAGTTTTTTCTTAACGATATTGATAGTCTCGACAAGCTGAGCGAGACCTTCGAGTGCATAGTACTCACCTTGGATAGGAATAATGATCTTATCAGATGCTGTCAGCGCATTGATCGTAAGAAGACCAAGCGACGGAGGGCAGTCGATGATAATAAAGTCATAATCATCCTTGACCTCTGCAATAGCCTTCTTAAGGATCTGCTCACGGGAGATAGCCGATACGAGTTCGACCTCTGCTCCGGCAAGATTGATGTTAGTCGGAACGATATCAACGTTCTGGGCATCAGTCTCGAAAATAACCTCGCTGATCGGGACATCCTTTATGAGGACATCATATACAGTCTGTTCCAAAGAACCCTTATCTACGCCGAGACCGCTGCTGGCGTTGGCCTGCGGGTCGATATCAACGACCAGGACCTTCTTCTTTTTCTTTCCGAGGAAAGCAGCAACACTTACTGCTGTAGTTGTCTTTCCTACTCCGCCCTTCTGGTTTACCAATGAGAGAACAATAGCCATACCGCATTTCACCCCTATTTCTTAATTATATAAGATTATAATATCATTATTAATCCGTTGAAATATTGCATTGTCATTACACTATTAATGTTCCACGTGGAACATTTTCGTCAAACAGTAGAATTCTCTCTGAGGATTGTTCCACGTGGAACAATGAAAACGCCCCGCCAACCGGCAGGGCGCAATTGATTCATTTAAACAAGCGGCATCAGTTGTCGATGTTGGCCAGCTTAGCGTTCTCCTGGATGAATTCCTTTCTGGGCTCAACCTGGTCGCCCATGAGAAGAGTAAATGTCTCATCTGCAGCCTGTGCATCCGCAAGAGTAACGCGGAGGAGCTTACGTGTGAGAGGATTCATTGTCGTATCCCAGAGCTGCTCGGAGCTCATCTCACCGAGACCTTTGAATCGCTGAATAAGAGGATTCTCCCACTTGTGTTCAGCCTTTATAGCCTCGATTTCCTTCTCGTCATAAGCGTAGTATGCTTCGTCGCCCTTATAGACCTTGTAGAGAGGCGGGCAGGCAATATATACGTATCCGCCGTCAACGAGAGGTCTTAAGTATCTGAAGAAGAATGTGAGCAGGAGCGTTCTGATGTGAGAACCGTCGACATCGGCGTCGGCCATGATGATGACCTTGTGATATCTGAGCTTGCTCTCATCAAACTCTTCGCCGATACCTGCACCAAGAGCCATAACGACCGGCTGCAGCTTCTCGTTGGAATATACCTTATCGATACGGGCCTTCTCTACATTGAGCATCTTACCCCAGAGAGGCAGGATTGCCTGATACTTACGCTCTCTTCCCTGCTTTGCGGATCCACCTGCGGAGTCTCCCTCTACGATGAAGATCTCACAGAACTCAGCCTCATTGGACTGGCAGTCTGCAAGCTTGCCCGGAAGCGCATTGCTCTCAAATACTGTCTTTCTTCTGGTAAGTTCTCTTGCCTTCTTAGCTGCGTCACGTGCACGGGAAGCTGAGAGGCACTTATCCATGATGAGCTTGGCAACATCAGGATGCTCTTCGAGATAGATCTCGAGCTTCTCTGATACAACGTTCTCGACCATCGGTCTGATCTCAGCGTTACCGAGCTTTGACTTTGTCTGTCCCTCGAACTGAGGATCAGTAAGCTTAACGGAGATGATGGCTGCAAGGCCTTCTCTTGTATCTTCGCCCTGGAGCTTGGAGTCGCCGTCCTTTAAGAACTTGTACTTCTTTGCATACTCGTTGATTGCACGCGTCATAGCGCTTCTGAAGCCTACGAGATGCGTACCGCCCTCAGGTGTGGCGATATTGTTAGCGTAGGAATATACGGTCTCCTGATAGGAATCGTTGTACTGCAGAGCAATCTCAACAAAGCTGTCTCCCTGCTTTGTGGCAAAGTAGATAGGAGGTACGTTGATGGGCTCCTTGTGTCTGTTCAGATACTCTACGAAGGAGATGATACCGCCGTCATAATGCAGGTGCTTATGGATAGGCTCGTTGCCTCTGTCATCAGTAAGATCGATGGTAACTTCCTTATTAAGGAAAGCCATCTCCCTGTATCTAGTGATCATTGAATCGAAGTCGAATCTGATATCCGGGAAGATCTCGTTATCAGGGATAAAATTGGTGATCGTACCCGTATCTGAAGGGTCGCAAGTGCCTATAACATGAAGCGGTACTGTCGTCTTGCCCTTCTCGAATTCGATCTCATAGATGTTGCCTTCACGCTTTACCTGGACCTTCATGTGCGAAGCGAGAGCGTTAACTACGGATGCGCCTACGCCGTGAAGACCGCCTGATACTGTATAGGCTCCGCCGCCGAATTTACCGCCTGCGTGAAGTACCGTATGAACGACTTCAACCGTAGGAATTCCAAGCTTCGGGTGGTTTCCGACAGGAATTCCCGAACCATCGTCCGTAATGGTTACGGATCCGTCCTTATTGAGGACTACATCAATGGTATCGCAGCGTCCTGCAAGGGCTTCATCTACTGAATTTGCAACAATCTCATAGATAAGGTGGTGGAGACCTCTTAAAGTAGTGTCTCCGATGTACATTCCCGGTCTTTTTCTGACCGCTTCAAGGCCTTCAAGGACCTGGATATCATCCTCGTTGTAGGAACTGTCG
>JAILMZ010000002.1 GCA_024692105.1 Saccharofermentans sp. | reverse complement strand
TATATTACCGTTGATCTTCTCTTCCAATCGTATAAGAGACTTGATCCTTCCCTTGAAAGTAAACGCAAGTTGCGGATACTTCTCGGTCATGTACTTATAGAATTCGCGGATCGTCTGTGACTGCAATGTCAGGAATTCATTATGTTCCAAGAGTCCGATCATCTGAACCAGACAATTACAGTGCGCAAGATCAACACCGTTGTTGTCTCTGATAGCGCTTTCCTTAAGATCATTGGAATAACTATGCAAGATCTTAACTACCGTGTCACCACTATACAGATAATCATTAAGGGTTATCATGTGAATTACTCCGTACTGTATTCCATATTAAAACCCCCAGAGCCTTTGTCCGGCTTTGGGGGTCCGCTTTACCTTACTTATTCTATATCAATGAGGTATACCCCATCAGATACTTGTCCATTGCCGCAGCACAGTGCCTGCCTTCTGCTATGGCCCACACAACGAGCGACTGTCCTCTGTGCATGTCTCCCGCTGTAAATACCTTGGGGACTGATGTCTGATACTGTTCAGGTTCTGTCTTGACAGTTCCTCTCTGTGTAAGTTCGACTTTGCTCTCCTGAGCTATATAGTCTTCTGCCCCGACAAATCCTGCGGCGATTATCAGAAGATCGCACTTTATGAGCTGTTCGGTACCCTCGACTTCCACGAGCTGCCTGTTCTCAAACTTAACCTTCACCGTTTTGATCTGAGTCAGTTTGCCCTTCTGCATGATGAGCTCCTTAACGGTCGTCTCATATATCCTCGGGTCATGACCGAACACCTCGATGGCCTCCTGCTGACCGTAGTCGGTCTTCTCGACCTTGGGCCACTCGGGCCAGGGGTTGCCGGGTTGTCGTTCTTTCGGCGGCTGAGCCATCATCTCAAGCTGTGTGATGCTCCTGCAGCCCTGTCTTATGCATGTTCCTACGCAGTCGTTACCGGTATCACCGCCGCCTACCACGACCACATGCTTGTCTCTGGCACTGATCGTCCACTTGCCTTTCTTACCTCCCAGGAGGTCCTTGGTAGCAGACTTCAGGAAATCAACCGCATAGTGGACCTCCTTACAGCCTTCCGCACCCTGCGCATTAACGGCTCTCGCCTTCTTAGAACCGCAGCAGAGCGCGACCGCGTCGAACTCATCCACGATCTCATCGAAAGCAGCGCCTTTACCTACATCGACTCCTGTCTTGAAGATGACGCCTTCCGCCTCCATGAGCTCTCTTCTTCTCACGATGACGCTCTTATCGAGCTTCATGTTCGGGATACCGTACATCAGAAGTCCGCCTATCTGGTCTTCTCTCTCGAACACCGTCACTTCGTGACCTCTGTGGTTCAGCTGGTCCGCTACTGCCAATCCTGCGGGACCTGCTCCGATAACTGCGACCTTCTTACCTGATCTGGTCTTCGGGATCCGGGGCTTCATGTAACCCATCTCATAACCCTTCTCGATCAGGAACAGCTCGTTATCGTGTATCGTGACCGCTCCCGTGTTGATCCCGTTGATGCATGCCTTCTCACAGAGCGCGGGGCATACCCTTCCCGTGAATTCCGGGAAGTTACTTGTCTTCAGAAGCCTTGCCAGCGCATGCTCGTAGTGACCCTTGTATATCTCGTCATTCCATTCGGGGATAACGTTATGTAAGGGACATCCCGTTACCATGCCCTTAAGGCATATTGCCGACTGGCACATAGGAACGCCGCAGTCCATGCATCTTGATGCCTGGCAGCGTCTCTCTTCTTCATTTAAATGGTTGTGGAATTCCTCAAAACCGGTGATCCTGGTCTTCTCATCGACCCACGAATCCTCGCGTCTGTCGAACTCCAAAAATCCTGTTGCCTTGCCCATATATTCCTCCCGCTGTCAAGCACCGACTTTTGTGCTCTCTTTGAACGCTTCGTACACTGCCTGCTCATGTGCGATGCCCTGTTCTTCGTACTTGGCGATCAGGGTCAGCATGTGACGGTAGTCTGTCGGTATGATCTTCTTGAAGAATGCGACTTGACTGTCAAAGTCTTGAAGTATCTCCTTCGCCTTAGAAGATCCGGTTGCCTGCTCATAATCTTCGAGGATGTTCCTGAGCTCTTTCTTATCTGCATCTTCCGTGATCTCACCCATCTCTACGAGAGCCTTGTTGATCTTCGTATAGAGAGTGTGATGCTCGTCCAATACGTATGCGATGCCGCCGCTCATGCCTGCCGCAAAGTTCTTTCCCACTTCGCCCAGGATGACGGCCTTACCGCCTGTCATGTATTCAAGTCCGTGATCACCCGTTCCCTCACAAACGCCTGTCGCGCCGGAGTTCCTGATCATGAAGCGCTCGCCTGCCCTTCCGCAAACATATGCCTTGCCGTTCGTCGCTCCGTAGAGTGCGACGTTGCCGACGATGATGTTCTCGGACGGATCGAACCCGGACTTCTCATCGGGTTTGATGATGAGCTTGCCGCCGGACAGGCCCTTGCCGAAACCGTCGTTCGCATCGCCCGTGAGCTTCATCGTAAGACCCTTGGGGATGAACGCGCCGAAGCTCTGTCCGCCGCCGCCCGTGAGTTCCACGATGACGCTGTCGTCAGGCAGGCCGGTGCCGAACTTCTCGGTGATCTCAGAGCCCAAGATGGTTCCTACTGCTCTGTCGGTACTCGATACCTTAACGTCGTCGATCCTGATCGAACCCTTCTTAATGCCTCGCGCGAGTTCGGGAAGGAACACTCTCTCGTCGACCGTCTTCTCGAGCCCGAAATCATACACCTGCTCCGGCTCGAAATGCCTTACCTCGGAATCCGCGTAAGACGGGTCTATTATCTGAGCGAGAGAGACCATCTCGGCTCTCCTCGTGATCTGCTTGTCCTTGACCTTGAGAAGGTCTGTTCTTCCGACCATGTCCTCGAGCTTCCTGAATCCCAACTGAGCCATGATCTCTCTTAATTCCTCGGCAATGAAGAGCATGAAGTTCATTACGTGCTCGGGCTGGCCCTTGAATCTCTTCCTGAGCTCCTCGTTCTGGCATGCGATGCCGAACGGGCAGGTATCCTTGTTGCAGACTCTCATC
>JAILMZ010000131.1 GCA_024692105.1 Saccharofermentans sp. | reverse complement strand
TTCTCCGATAAGGTAAGATTGATTTGAGCCATTTTTGAGCCTCCTGTTTATTTATTTGTTGTGGTTAACAAACATTATACAGGGTCAGAAATGACTCATTTTTCTTTGTTTTGAATTTACACCATTATATGGGCACAACTCTGCTACAGGGCACTATTTGTTGAATAATCGTCGTTTTCGCCCATGATTCAACGAAATCCTCCCCGCCATAGGGCATATTCTGTTGAATTTTAGGTGTTCGGCAGCCTTTATTCCTCAAATACTTCCTGAAGTGCAGGAACTATATGAGGAATGCTACCCTGTCTGCCGTGCGAACTCATCAAAAAGTAAAAACCATTTATGCGGTGGTATAGTGGCTTTAAGCACAAACACTGATTAATCCAAATGCGCATCACAATAAGCCAGGAGGCGCGACTCCGGGGTTTTCTTACGCTTACAAACAGCGCAATAAAAACACCCTTGCAGATTGGTCGGGCAGCAAGGGTGCAAAAAGGAGATACTAAAAACAAAGTGCAGTTTTGTTTTACACCTGTATTGTCTCACGCGGCATGGGACATTAATTGGACAGATGACGTGAAGCTGAAGGGAATAGACGCGTTATAAAGACATCCTTCTGTATTATTTTTCGATAGCATTGTATTATTAATAAAAGAACCGATAGTGATTAAGCAAAGAAGGGGAACCGATATGTATGTCTTTTGGATAGCAAGCATAATACTCAGTCTCATACTTGTGGCCGCATTCTTTGAAGCAGCTGATAAGTATGCTAGACCTTCCGACACATGGAAACTCATATGGGTACCCATCATAATAGCTGGCAGTATCATTCTGCCACCCTTTATCTGGTATTTTATGTCATTGTCGATACTTTTAATCTCGTTCATCGCTTTGATTGTCGATTCCATTGTACTGTCATATCTATACGAGAAGCTCGCCGTCATAATGGTGTACACATCGCGTACAAAAAGCAAGAAAGATCCCTTATACAAGTCGTTCCATCAAATCAACAAAGAGGTTATGCTGGGCTGCTGGGGCAAAAAGCTTTGGTTCGGAATCAAGATAATCCCACTAGTCGCAATTTGGTGGTTCATATCTGCTTTAGTCATCTTTTCACTCAAGGACTTCACGGCTGTTCCTGCCAACCCATTCCTGCTGTGGTACTACAACAATTTATTCTACGGCACTGGCGAAATGACTCTGTCCTGGCCTTTTTGATCTACCCGGATTTTGATGTCATTAATTAGTATTCTGTTTGTATAAAAAACCAAAGGATTCTTATTCAGGAAACACCTCAGGAGGTACATGGAAATGATCTACCGCGCAGGCAACGACGACGACCACGATCTGATCGTAAAGCAGGTCAGGTCAAACTATATCCAGAACCTCTTACTTCTCACGCCCGTAATCCCGGTGGCAGTCCTAGCGATGTGCCTTTCGGAGAACATGATGTACAGGGACAATTACGACGAGGAGACCATCGTAGTGTGCACGGTCATATACGCGATCATGCTCATAGGCGTGGTGATCTTTATCGGCTTCCTGATGAAGGACACTTTCAAGAAGATCAGCCTCATCAACAAGCGCAAATACACCGTGGCCGACTGCACCGTCGAAAGCAAGGACAAGGAGGTCGGCTACAGGTACTCCCGCCTCTTCATCAAGGTCAACTTCCCCGACGGTTGGTGGATGCGTATCCGCGTTCCCGCCAAGATCTACTACAAGGCAAACACGGGCATGAAGGGGATCACCGTTAAGTACGACGAACCTGAAGGCAAGAAGCAGAAGCTGGCTGAGGACCTGGCTTTCCTTTTTTAATACTTCTATAACATAGACAATTTGTCATTTCTTTCTTACAATTAAGGAAATCTTTTATAAGGGAGGATTAACATGGCAAAGTTTTGTAGTAATTGCGGATCGCCCCTGAATCCGGGTGATCGTTTCTGTGCTAACTGCGGCGGCATCGTACCCGAGGCACCTGCGGCAGAGCCTGAGGCAGCACCCGTTGCAGAGCCCGAAGCACCTGCTGAAGAAGCAGCTCCTGCAGTTGAAGAACCTGCAGTCGAAGAGCCGGCAGCTGAGCCAGTTGCTGAGGCAGCACCCGTGGTGGAAGAACCCGTGGCTGAACCTGCACCCGTTGCAGAGCCCGTACCTGAGCCGGTCGCTGAACCTGCTCCCGTTGCAGAGCCCGCACCCGTCAAGGTAAATGAAGTAAGCGCGGATGCACCTATCGAAGATTTCTCCGAGCCCGTCCCGGAGCCGGCACCCATTCCGGTACCTCCTCCGACACCCGCTCCCGCACAGGTCTATCAGCCAGCACCTGCACCGGCGCCCGCGCCCGCACCTGCTCCGGCTGCTGCACCGGCACCTCAGCCGAGACCTGCTTCTCCGAATGATGCACCTCAGTACAAGCCCGGCGTAAGCGGAATGTGCGTAGCAGGATTCATCACATCACTCCTGCTGCTCTTCCCGTTCAACTGGATCTTCTCGATCGTAGGAATCCATGCCTGCAAGAAACACGGCAAGCGCGGCAAGGGCTTAGGTATATTCGGTCTGATCTGGAGCATCGTCACCACGATTCTCTTCTGCGCTATCGTCGGCTGCGGCATCGTCGCGCTCAACAACTTCAGTTCTGACTTTGACGCAGACGAGTTCGAAGACACCATCCAGGAGATCATGGAAGAGTACGAAGACTACGATTTCTGATCGCACCTTTCCTGTTTGAAGGTATTTAAAAATCAAAACAAAAGCCCCGAGATTCAACGTTTCGGGGTTTTTTGATGTCTTTTTTGGCTTGTCGGTTTTTGTTGGTTTTTGTCGGGTTTTTCGAGGGTATTACGCGTATACAATGTAGTCACTACTGAAAGGAGGGGTTGTATATGCGTCTTCCAATTAAGTTCATGCTGTGAAGATCAGGTACCGGGAGCAGGTTTTGCGCAAGATGGTTCACGGGAGATTCGGGACACATCGGGGCAAGCGTTGTGTGTTTGTGACGTATCTTCCCGAGGAAGGAAAGACGTCCGGCCACGTTCAGAAACGCTACTACCTGGACAGCGCCAAAGGCAAAGAATTCACACCGAAGATCAAACGTTACCTGGCAGTAAAAGCCGAGTACGACAAGCTTTTGTCCGACTGGAGTTCAACGTATGCTTTCGAGCCGCCCGAGGTGAAGTTCCCGATCTCCGGCACCTACGATCCGCATCACATGGATAACGATTATTATGCCGGCGCTGTCGACAGGATCAACAACATGCCGAACGACAATCCGGTCTACAGCGGCGACGACGTGCTGAAATCCAAGAATGAACAGTTCGCCAAAGGCATCTTCAAGAAATACGGTATCCCATACAAATATGAGGTTGATCTGGATGTCGATAATCCTGACGGGTTCGTGCCGGATTTCCTGCTGTCGTTCTACGAGATCGACCGCTGCATTTACGCCGAGATCTGCGGCATGAACGATAAGGCCGATTATTCAATGACAACTGCCCGCAAGATCAACTTCTATTCAAGGCATCACTACCGCCCCGGCCGCGAAATGGTCTATGCCTTCATGTATGACAAGAACAACTTTGATGAAGACTATTTTGCCATGCAGCTCCTCGGGGCTTTCGAAACGTTGATCCCCGACAGCGCCATCGACTGGAATAACTGCCCGCCGCCGTGCATATATAACGATTGAATTCCAGGTGGGTGTCTAACCAGCTGGCAGTGTGCTTGGAATAATCGGCGGTTTTGGGCGATTACTCCACGGGAGTGTCCAGCTAGCTGGCAGTGTACTTGGGAAAAAACAACCCCTTGCCGAGAAACACAAAAAGCGGCAAGGGATATTAGAGAGGAGAAACTGTGAAAACACAGAAGAAGATGTTTTACAGTATGAAGTATCGCATGCAGGCTGACCGATTAATGGGACAAAAACACAAATCAGCAGGCAAAAACAGAAAAACTTACAAGCGGCATCACGCAACGGAGCGTAATACCCTGTCAGTCGTACTGTTTGAGTTCCTCTCTACATGAAGCGATCCTGTTATTACAAAAGTTTATCTTCGTATTAACAGATTCGATCTCGCTGCTAAGATCAAACTCTTGTATTTCCATTGCGTCATGGGTTTTATTCACATGAGAGCGATCGACCAATCGCCAGATGAAGATAATTACAGCCAGCGCAAAGAAAATACAGGCTATCACAGTTAAAACCGTATTACTAATTGCATACTCTGGACTTATCTTACTAAAGATAAAAGCCAATAGAGCAAAGAATCCCCCAAAAATCAGGAATATAAAAAATGCTAAGAGTTTATAGTCAGTTACATTATTAGCTCTCTGATTATCATATCTCGCTTTTCTCACCTGTATTTTCCCGTGCTCACGCACCAACTGGCTCAGTTTACCATCCAGATCTATCTCCTTCGCATGCAGCTGCTTTTCCTCTTCCTCCATCTGGGAGATAGTATCTTTAAGCTTTTTGATCTCTTCATTATTCAGATCAGTCTGGGCAGCAAGGTATTCTCCGAGCTTTTGGACGGTCGAGTCGCTCTCGCCGCCGGGCGCCATGAGCTTTGCGGAATTGGCATATTCTTCCAGGTCGGAGAAGTCCTTCTTGGCTTTGATCCTGCGGGTAAACTCACATGTAAAAGATGATATCAGGCCGCACCAGCCGAGATAATTCTGCGGGGCAAGCTCAGTAACGTTACGGTACTCGGCCTCAGCCTCAGCGTATTTCTTCATCTTCATGTATGCGTCGGCCGCCTTAAGCCTGCCCTCGGAAGTGCTCTCGTCGGACACATTGACGACGTCGGCGTGCATGTTCTCTATCTTCGTGACGGAGTTGTAGTAGTTGATGCTGTCCTGGACAACATATGCCGATCCGCAATGAGGGCAGATCGCCGCCTTAAGATCGGAGTCAACGGTAAGTATTCCGCCACATCCTTCACACTTTGCTTGTACTAACGGCATAGAATTCTCCTCTCCGGTTGTAAACACGCGGTTTTGCAACCATACAACTTATACCGGTCATTATATCAAATTTGCGGCCGTCTCTTCGACGCTCAGGATCGCTGCATCGCGTTCCATTACTGGCCGCACCAGAGGCACCACCCTCTCGAAACCGGCCGCCAGACATTCCCCGGCACCCTCGCCAAGAACGCCGCACAACCCGATCACGGGCTTGCCGAACTGCCGTCCCAGCTCGAGGATTTTCATCGGTGCTTTGCCTCGGACAGTCTGGCCGTCCATGCAGCCCTCGCCGGTGATAACAATGTTACAAAGGCTTATTTCGCGGGCGGTCCCGGTCACAGTCGTTACGATGTCCGCACCTGACTTCACCTCCGCTCCGAGCGCATTCTTGAGCGCGAAACTCATCCCTCCGGCAGCGCCCGTCCCCTTCTCGAACGGATCGTACCCCAACACGCTGGAATAGTTATATAGATTTTTTTCTATATATTTACAATCGACAAAAGAAGCACCTTTCTGAGGTCCGTAGACGAACGCGCAGCCGTCAGAACCGCACAAAGGATTGGTCACATCGCTTGCCACGGTAAAAGAGACGTCACGTCCTGCAAGCGAGCTCAGATCGGCAGAAACAAGATCTGCCAGACCTGCTGCTCCGGGACCTATCTCTTCCCCGTTTTTATCCAGGAATCTCGCGCCCATTGCCTGAAGCATTCCTGCGCCGCCGTCGCTTGTCGCGCTGCCTCCGATAAAGACAGTCACGGAACGAGCGCCGCGATGGATAGCATCAAGTATCAGTTCGCCTGTTCCGTAAGAAGAAGCATGTACGGCATCAAGATGCTTAGGATCGACCAGAGTAAGACCAGAGGCGCGCGCCATCTCGATGTAGGCAACCTTATCTGCAGAATCGTAGATATAAGAAGCAGACACCGGCTCACCGAGAGGGCCTTTGACGGTAAGTGTTATCTCCTCGCCGCGTATGAAAGGCGCAATGCAGTCAAGCGTTCCCTCACCGCCGTCGGCAAGAGGAAGAACGGTAACTGTTGCATCGGGGCATGCTGCAAGAATGCCGCGCTTTACGGCCTCACCTGCTTCAAGAGAAGTAATACTTCCCTTGAACGAATCCATTGCTACAACGAATCTCATGGGATCAGTAATCTCTTGTGTATCTGCAGACGGGGTAGCTCGAGCATCCCCAGAACCTTCCGTGCTTGCCGTTCCTTTGGACGAGCGCGTTGCCGCAGTACGGGCACTTGTTCTCGCAATCGACTTTGGCGATCGCACTCTTCATTGCTTCAAGCAGATGCTGATATACCTGGAAGTTGATCTTGCAGTCAGCGAGCGCACGGTGCGCACCTTCGTACGACACGTCAAAACGGCACGCGAGCGCGCCCAATGAGTGACTGCCTTGATCGGTGAGATAACGTCTCGACAGAGTGAGCGTATCTATAACATTATTGTTAAGCGTCTTACCGAAGTATCTCTCACTGTCCCTCTGGATAAACTTCATGTCGAATCTGGCGATGTTGTGCCCGACGAGATCCAGGTCGCCGACAAAATCAAGGAAATCGCCAAGCGCCTCTTCCATGCAAGGAGCGCCTGCGACCATATCGTCAGTTATTCCGTTCACGCTGCTTGCGACAGAAGGAATGTGCCTTCCCGGATCGACCAAAGTCGAGAACTCATCTTCTATCTTGCCGCCCTTTATCTTCAGGGCGGAGATCTCGATTACTTCGTCGCTGTCAGAGGACAAGCCGGTCGTCTCCAGGTCAAAAACTATGTATTCTTTCTTTTCCATATCACAAGTGTATCACTCCGCTGCGGAATATGTCCGCCAAAAATGCACGGGGGCATCAGCCGGCATCGGCATAGCCCTCGTCGTCAATCTCCTCGAGAATCATCTCGATGTGCTGCCTTGTAATGAGGAAGATATCTGAGAAGAGGTTGATGATGATGCCGTCGAGCTCCTCGTTGAGAAGAGTCAGCTCGAAAGCCTCCCTTATCGGGATGAGCCTGATGTCGTTGGTGGGAACCATATCAATGGCCTCGTCATCGTCCGTGAACAGAGGCAGCCACCTGCGGCCGTCGGGCATCTCCAGGATGTTGTAGTTGTAATCGGGCAGCTCGTCCGGGAAGATGTCCTCGAACTCTGCGTCCGGGTCGAACTCAATCTTGAGGAAAGCGAGCTTTGCGACCGGGATGAGCAGCTCGTTGCCGTCCTTGATGCCGTCTGTCAGCAGAGATACGACATCGAGCCAGTTCGCCTCAGAGTAGTCCTCAGATGCTGCAGCCAGCGCGTCCTTCAGTTCCTTAATGTAATCAAAGTTAAAATCGTCAAACATTACTCGTACCTCCGATGCTATTTTTCTGCCTACATTAAACATCAAGAGGTGTCCATTTAATTGGACATGCAACAGGCAATCTCAAACCTGCCCGAAAAGCACTTATTTATAGGGAACTATTTCGCTCTTCCCGTCTGCCGTTACGCTGTAATACTTATCTTTATCAGTGTCCACAAGAAGAACGGGGATCGTGCCCGAATCATACACGGAGCCGTCTATATAGTAGTGGCTCGAGCCGTCGTGGTAGATGCCGTGGAAATCCTTCTCGCCTGAAATGGAGGCGGTGCCGATGTGTCCTGCCACGACCTTCATGTCGAGGTCTTCGATCTCGCCCGTTTCGGCGGGGTATTTCGAGGTGAAGATGTAATCTGCCGTGCCGACTTTCCAGAGGTCTGCCGCTTCCTCGTCGATCCCCGCGTGCACGAAGATCGTCCTGCCCGCAGTCCAGTAAAGCGGCAGCGTACGCATCCACTTGATGTATTCTTCGTCGCCTGCGATGGCACCGTTGCCGTCGTCAATGTTGGTGAGCCCAGAGATGCAGCTTTCCTCGTGGTTGCCGAGAAGCGCGATCACCTTGTCCTTGCCGTATTCTTTCTGGAGCCCGATGACGCGGTCAAGCACGCCCCTGCTGTCAGGGCCCATGTGGATATAGTCGCCGAGAAGGACGAGTTTCGTGTCGTCATCATTAAGGCGGTCCGTGATGAGCGCCAATGCCTCTTCGAACTCTTTGAGACAGCCGTGGATGTCGGACATGCAGTATATGCGCATAGTGCACCTCTATAGGGTTTCTTGGGATTTGGTAATTACATTTTAACAGTGAAACAACGGATATTAATAAAAGTAATATGCTAAAATTACATGAAGCGGAATCTTATGCCGCAATAATACTGAGAATTCAGGCACGGGTAAGTCAAAATGGATAAATCTATGAGAAGAAAAATGCTGCTGGCTCTTATCTTAGTCTTGGTAGTTGCACCAGTCGTCGTATTCCATCTGTGGACAAAAACAAAAGGCATAGATCTGCTTGTTGCTCTTCCCATAGAACTTCAATATGCAGAGATAGCAGGCTTACTGGTCACGATTATCTTCAGTGTTCAGGAATTTAAAGGTTCCACAGAGATCGCCAGAGGTGATTTTATTGTAGAGCTTAACAAAAGCTACGTGGAAAACCCCAAATACATGGAAGTCTATACTATCCTGCAAGATAAATTGGATAATAACGGTCCCGACAGAACCAACGAAATAACTAAAGCCGAGATCTCCAACTATCTTACGTTCTTTGAGACCATATATCTTCTGGAGAAGAACGGCGTAATCAATTTTAAGATCATCGACGACCTTTTTGCCTATCGTTTTTTCCTTGCTGTTCATAGTGATGTTTTCCAGGAAAAGAAATTAGGTGCGCAGCCTGAGAATTTCAAGAACATATTCCAGCTTGAGCGTGAGTGGATGAATTATCGTTCTGAGATCCACAAAGACCAGGATGGCAAGCCTACCGTTTATGTAAGCAAAAAACTAAAAGATATGGAATGCTTTAAGAGCAGACTTAATTACGAAGAATTCATGAATGAATAACCGACGGAGTTAATTAGTGGACATAATATCTGAACTTAACAACAAGAAGATCTTAATTTGGGGTTACGGCCGTGAGGGAAAATCGACGGAGAGATTCCTTCAGGGACATTGCCCGTCTGCATCTTACGAGATATACGAGGGACCGGTCGATAACATCGTATTCGATAACTATGACCTGGTCATCAAGAGCCCCGGAATATACACCGAGGTCAAAAGCGATAAGCTTACGTCTCAGACTGAACTTTTCCTTTCAATGTTCGGCAAGCAGACGATCGGCATCACCGGCACGAAAGGCAAGAGCACAACGTCTTCTCTGCTGTACTCCACCCTATCTTCGCGTTATGGCGACAAAGTATTCCTGGTAGGCAACATCGGTTTCCCTTGCATGGATTACTTTGACGACATCGATGAGAATTCCATTGTCGTCTTTGAATTATCCTGCCACCAGCTTTATAACTGCAGGTACTCGCCGCACGTCGCGATCTTCCTCAACCTGTTCGAAGATCACCTGGACTACTACAAGACTATAGGAAATTACTTCAACGCTAAGGCTAATATCACAAGGCATCAGGATGGCGACGATCATTTCTATTGCGGAGAGACCGTGCCGGAACTTGATACTGAAGCGACGATTCACAAACTGCCGAATGTGGATCAGCACTTATATGAGATAAGCCTTCTGGGCGAACACAATCAGTACAACGCCAATGTCGTCTATACTGTATGCTCCGAACTTTACGGCATGTCTGACGAAGAGATAAGGTCTGCATTTGCTGATTTTAAAGGCTTGCCGCACCGCATGGAGTTCATTGGGAACGTTAACGGCATCAACTACTATGACGATTCCATCTCCACTATCCCTGAAGCTACGATTCAGGCGGCACAGAGCATCGAGAACGCCAAGAGCATAATCATTGGCGGCATGGATCGAAACATAGATTACAGTCTATTGATTGATTTCATCCGTTCTCACACGGACATTCTGTATATCTTTGCATATCCGTCCGGCGAGAGGATTTATAAGGAAGTAGGCAATCTCCCCTGCTGCGTGCTCGTAGCAGACCTTCAGGCTGCTGTCAGAACGGCCGCTGCTCGCACACCGCAAGGAAGCAGCTGCGTGCTCTCTCCTGCTGCAGCATCTTACGGGTACTTTAAGAATTTCGAGGAGCGCGGAGATGCATTCAAGCAGTATGTGTATGCCGCAGGGAACAAAGAGACTTCCGTAGTGTTTACCGGCGACATCGGTTTCGACAAATACATGGCAGACAGGTGGACCGATAAGGATCTGCTGAGTGATGAGGTCAGAGGTTTCCTCAAGAATGCCAACCACGTCGTGGTGAATGTCGAAGGACCGCTGATGGATACCACTCCTGCTGCAAGCGAGACGGGAGTTACACAGCTTTTGCACTGCATGAAGAAAGAAGTCGCGCCGTTCCTTACAGACATCGGCGCGGACATCTGGTCATTATGCAATAACCACATCATGGACGCAGGTCCTGCAGGCCTCAAGAGCACTCTTAACATCGCTGAGTTTTACGGAGCGCAGACCATAGGCGTAGGCATGGATGTAACAGGTGCCAGGAAGCCTGTAATCATCAATGAAGCAGGCGGTATCGGCATGATCTGCGTCGGATACCAGAGAGCTTGCCGCGCAGCATCAGAAGGCGTTCCCGGATGTTTCCGCTGGGATGATCTCGATGCGATTGGCGCAGTTATCAAGGACATCAAGTCCAAGTGCCGTTGGTGCGTTGTTGTCGCTCATGCAGGAGAGGAATTCACCCCTCTCCCGTCGCCTTATACTCGCAACAGATATATCGAGTATCTTGATCTTGGTGCAGATATCGTTGTCTCCCACCACCCGCACGTGCCGATGAACTACGAGACGATTGGAGATAAGACTATCTTCTATTCTCTCGGCAACTTCATATTCGATACGAACTATCAGCGCTCGCAGCATTATACTGACGTCGGTATCCTCTTGAACCTCAAGTTCACTGAGAATTCTTACTCATTTGATGCTATGGGACTCAAGATAGTAAGAGGCGAAGAAAGGATCGTCGAAGGACCTTTGCCGGATATTTTCGAAGACGTTCAGGAGTCTGAATATGAGCTTCTCTCGCCTTTGTCGGTCAAATCTTTTATCGAAGCAACAAAGCGTCAGTTAGCCTTCCTTTATCCAGAAGAGTACACCAACCCTTCCGAAGAGAAACTGATGGAGAATTTCATGCAGCCTCTCAGAAGCGGAAGAGTGCCGGGCGAAGTATTAGACTTCCCTATCTTGCTCCCCATTGCTGCAAAGGCTGAAGAAGGCGCTTGGAAATCGAGCAAGCATAAGAAGATAATCGATTATATAATGAAACAAATGGAACCCGTACAGGAGAATACATGATATTAGATAATGCACACATTAGATATTTAAAAGAAAGCGACCTCCCTGCTATCTTGGAATTGCAGGAAGAGACTATTCTCGGGCTCAAAGATAAGACAATACTGAGGAAAAACTCTCCCGAGATACTCTTGCAGTCCATCTCCGAGCAGAACATCGCGCTCGGCGTATTCATTAACGATGAGCTTATCGCGATCGGGCTTACAGTACTTCCGGTCCCCCCGGAAACTGACCTGCGCGAGAATCTTCAGAACCACACCGTGGATAACGCCATGGATCTGAAGCTGATAATAGTCAAAGAGAAATACCGCGGCAATGGTCTGCAGAGAAAGCTCATCCGCCTCATGGAAGAAGAAGCCCTATCCCGCGGCGTCACGCATCTCTGCACATCGGTCTCGCCGAACAACCCATACAGCTATAACAACGTGCTCGCAATGGGATACGAGTTCGACCACCAGGAAGAGATCTACGGTGGGTTGTTAAGGAATATATATGTTAAAGAGTTGAAAGCGAACGAATAAAACAGCATTAAACATACATAAATTCAGTATTTGACTATTCTTATACAGCAAGCGGCTACAACGAGCTTGTTGACATGTTTCGTAGCAACATAGACAAGTTTTCTAACGAGTTACCGATATCTGTTATCCTGACGGTCGAATACGACAGAACCATGAGAATAAACGGAACACCTTCATCTCAAATATCTGAACTAGTTCTTCATCTTTTTGAGCAATGTGGGAAAGACATAATATCAATGAACGGCAGACATTCTGCCAAGCAGATTGAAGCCTACGAGACCTATATTAACAGGATCAAAGCTTGCATCGAGTCGAGCAGGAAATGATTACTGTTCGCCCACACCCATAAACCCCTCAATCTGCTTAACCACATATTTCGGCTCGTAATACACCGAATACAAGTAGCCGCTCATGGGCTCGATCGTCTGAACTTCAGCATTTGTGATAATGCGGTTGTAGCTCTTGGTCCAGTTGATGCCGTAGGGATCGCCGAACCTGAAGTCCGAACTTAAGAGGAACACCACGGGCAGATCCTCGGGAAGCTTGAATTCCTTGAGCGTCACATAGTTGGCATAAGCATATTTGATCTCATCACAGTATGCATCGTTCATGTTGCCCTCTAAGACGAGTTCACGCATGGCAGGTCCGTAGTTCTTCACGCTGGTGCCTGCGAACATCTCGTCGAAGAACGCGAAACCGAAATCCGCATACCCCGCCGTGACCGTAAGGTTGTTCATGAACTGTCCGCTCTTTAAAGCGCGTCCCATACCCCACTCATACTCTTCTGATGACTTGTACGAACCGTCCGCAATGCGCGGTCCGATCTCGGGCGGAACGCAGTCTATGAAGACCACGCCTGCAAGCGTGTCGGGGTATTCCGCGATGTACTCGTAGCCGTAGAGTCCCGCGAAAGACTGCGGTATGAGCACGATGTTGTCTTCGACGCCGAGCGCGTCCAATGTGCCCTTTATGATGCCTGCGTAGTTTTTGACTTCCGGCGTTGTGTTGTTATAAGAACTGAATCCCGAGCCCGGCAGGTCAATGATCACCACGCGGTACTGCTCTGCAAGAAGGTCTGCCATCGGGCGCAGGTTCATGGTCGAACCCGGTATGACCTGGGAACTAAACAGCACCATAGTATATTCGCCTTCACCGGCCGTATAGACTGCGATCTGCTCGCCGGAGACGTCCAGCATGGTAACGTTTGCATTCTTGTATTCTTCCGCCTGTGCGCGCGCCTGCCCCGCATCCATGTTGTGCTTGATGCCGAGACCTATGGTTACGACCACGACGAGGCAGAGAAGGATGATGAGATTGCGTTTCGTATCGTGCATTATCTTTTCCAATACCGTCATGCGGTAGTAGTTTTCGGACATAAGGTCGAATACCTTCTTGATGCCGAACGCCGCAGGTATGGACAATGCCAGGACGACGAGCACGTACAGCAGGATGTTTCGGATGTAGTAATACGGCTTGGTGTCGATGAAGTGGTAGCCGAAGACGTTGACGAAAATGCCGTGCACGAGGTAGAGCTCGAGCGTGATGCCTCCGAGGAATGTCAGCACTTTCCGCGCGATCACGAGCACTTTATTTTTCGCATCTTCCCCGGGCGTCTTGATGCAGATGTAGTAGAAGAACAGCGAGAACGCAGCAGACGCGATCATCTGCAGTAATACCACAGCGCTGTTGATGACGCCGTAGTTCTTAAAGCCCGCGCCGACCAGCATGCCCTTGATTACCTCGCCTCCGATGAAGGTCCACACAGCAAGAAAGCCCGAGACAAACAGCCTCTTCCCGTCCGATTTTTCTTCCTTGCGGTCCGCCATGAATATACCGACGAGGAACGCCGGGCAGGAGTTGATCCACCAGTTGCCGAGCGCGAGCACATATCCGAGCACGCAATACGCCAGCACCCACGCGCACATGATCGCGAACGACGCCTTGGTCTCTTTCCTGTACGCGAGGAAAAACCCGGTGTACAGGATTATTATCGTGAACACATACCACGAGTACGGGTTCAACGGGAACGTCATGTTGTCCTTGTAGACGCGCAGAATGACATAGAAGATGTCGACGAAGATCGCAGCGAACAGGATGCGGTTAAGGCGCCTTACGAAGAACTCGTCGAAATAGTACTCCTTGGTGCGCATGCTCTTGGTAAGGCCGTACCCCGAGCAGAAGAAAAAGAAACCGACCAGCAGGTATCCTATGGGCACGAAAATCTCGAGCCCCGGCTGTCTGTACTGATCCGGCAGCCACGACGCCGACACCATCTGCGACAGATGATGGAACACGATCAAGACCGCGAACAGTCCCTGTACCCTTTTTGATTTTAATCCCGTCATATTTGCGACCTCTTAAGCCCAGCCGTTTTCTTTAATGTAATAGAACGCGCGGGCGGGTGAATATCAAAATATTCGTGTGTTTATCAAAATCTTTGGGTTTGATGTTAGAATAATCATATGGCAGGACGCACCGATAAGAAGATAGACATCAATGAGATCCGCTCTCTCATCCACTCGAACGCAGAGCGCGGCTGGTCTCACACGCCTTACGACGAGGAGTCCAGGCGTTTCCACTGGCTCATGAACGGTGACATGCGCGCGGTCGAAGAAGCGGTCCGCGTGTCCAAACCCGAGATGCAGGGCACGCTGTCTTCAGACCCCCTTCGGAACATGCGTTACCTGTTCATCGTAAACACAGGCTTAGCTACCCGCTACCTGATAGAATCCGGCGTCCCCCAGGAGCTGATCTACTCGATAAGCGACGTGTACATACAGCGCGCCGATAAGACAAAGACCATCGAAGGGATAGAAGATCTCACGAGAGAGCTGTGGACCCTTTTGGTGCAGACCGTCGCAGAGCACCGCGCGGGAAAGAATTACTCCGCCCCGGTGTATGCCTGCCTGAACTACATAGACACGCACTTCAACGAGAAGATCACGCTGGAAGACCTGGGCAGACTTACGGGGTTCAACCCGTGCTACCTGGCAGAACTGTTTCGCAAGGAGACCGGCGAGACGTTCGGGGCATACCTCATGAACCTTCGCATCTCTACCGCACGCGCACTCCTGACGCAGACTTCCTACCCCTATTCGAAGATCGCACTCTCGCTGGGCTTCTGCTCGCAGAGCCACTTTACCGCAGCGTTCAAGCGCCACACGGAATACACGCCCAGCCAGTACCGCAGGATGTTCTACAACGCGAACATCTCGGCGCTGTAAATTTGCCGATACCCGCCCGCACGCGTAAAATATATACATTGGGAAATGAGGTGACATACATGAAGAAAGTACTATCAATTATCTTCTCTGTGGCTATGGTGCTCGGAATGTGCGGCGTTCCCGTCAGCGCCGAAACAGGCGGCGTCAAACTGTCCGGCACATGCCATGTCCAGGACTACGGCGATACCGCAGGCGTCTGGGACGAAGCAACCGGCACTCTCACCCTCGGCACCAGAGGCCAGGCAAAGAGAGTCGAAGCCATCACGATCAACATGGAGAACAACACCGGTTACGGCGGCACGCTCGAATACCGCGTTCACGTCCAGAACATCGGCTGGCAGGACTACCGCACCGCAGGCGAGATGGCAGGAACTTCAGGCCAGGCATTAAGGCTCGAAGGCATCGAAATGCAGCTCACCGGCGACCTCGCAGCTTACTACACGGTAGAGTACGCAGTACACATCGAAGACTACGGCGACGCGCAGGGTTTCGTTGCTGACGGCGTACTCGCAGGTACCACGGGCGAGTCCAAGCGTCTCGAGGAAGTCCGCGTAAGGATCGTCCCGAGAGGCACGGGCAATTCCATGTCGGTCAATTACCGCGTACACCGCCAGGACTACGGCTGGGAGACATCCTGGGCAAAGGACGGTGCAGAGTCCGGCACCGTCGGACAGTCCAAGAGACTCGAAGGTATCGAGATCCATCTTACGGGCAACCAGTACAGCGGCGGCATCAAATACCACACGCACGTTCAGAACATAGGCTGGGAACAGGCCTGGGCCAAAGACGGCGAGATGAGCGGCACCCAGGGCCTCAGTTACCGCCTCGAAGGCATCGAGATCGAACTGACCGGCGAGGTCGCAGATTACTACGACGTTTACTACAGAGTGCACGCGCAGGATTACGGCTGGCTCGGCTGGGCGAAAAACGGCGAGATGAGCGGAACTTCCGGTCTTTCCAAGCGCCTCGAGGCAATCCAGATCGTTCTGGTCGCAAAGGGCGGCAAGGCTCCCGGCGACGTCGCAGGAGTTACTTCCGACCGCACAGAACCTAAACTTACGCAGGACGATGTTGCACCGTTCCTGGTAACTGACGGCAATCCGTTTGCACAGTGGTGTGTGGATACATTCCCGAACATCGGCACTGAGGGATACGGCCCGAACTACCTCATTGTTTCCAACAGCTGGCCTTATCAGTACGGCGGCTCAGGTCCTTCCGGATGTGACTGCTCGGGCTTCGTTGTATTCGTAATGCGCGAATACTTCGGCAAGAGCGTTTACCACGGAATGCACAAGTTGTCATTCGAGTACGGAACCGTGATCACTTACGACCAGCTCCAGCCCGGCGACTGGCTCTGCGATTCTTCTTACTATCACGGCTATGTCTACTTCTATGTCGGCAAGACCAACCGCGGCGAAGATGTAGTCATGGTCGGATCGACCGACGGTGAGACCACCGTGGTACCGATCCTGAAGATAATGGATATCCAGGGATGGCTTGCAATGCCCGGTCACGATCTGAAGAGAGTGTAAATGGTTAAATAAGAACGTCCGGCAGCGTGCCGGACGTTTTTTATTGCCTTGGTATCATGTCAGTTAAAGTTTTAGTTAAAGTTTTGCTCAAACTTTAACTGTTCATGTTGATTTGAATCATTCTTCCTTCAGTGGCTTGAACACGTTCTCCATTGAAGCGCTCGGGTTCTGCTCATTCCAGATGCTGAACTCGTCCTCGGTGGGATTGCCGAAGCGCCTTGCCGCAGCTGCTTCCTCGGCAGCCGTCGGCTTGTACTTCTTAAGTTCTTCATCCGACAGCCTGTGTACGAGCTCGCTGCCTTTGGGCGCATTGTTCTCGCCTTCTATCGGTTTATCGTGGCTTGAGCAGAAAGTGCCCCTCTCTTTATTGTTCAAACGTCTTTCACACGTGAAGTGTACGTGCACGCCGTAAATGTCCTTGGTGCCGACGCTGTCACCTATATTGTTCGATTTGTCTAGGAGAGTGCCGCACGCCCAGCATGCTATGCCGAAGCCAAGACCTAATGCGAAGATAAATGCTACTACGTCCATACCTCAGCCCTGCCTTTTCTTGGTGAAATTGAATATGTCTTTGTCCTGCGTAAGTTTGATGTTCTTGATGACCTT
>JAILMZ010000123.1 GCA_024692105.1 Saccharofermentans sp. | reverse complement strand
TACTGTCCCGAAGGCGGGACAATTAATCTCTGCCTCAAGCGCAGCGGGAAGAATGCTGTGCTCGAGGTGAGCAATCCTGCAGAAGGTCCGATCGATCCGAAGAGCCTCGATAATCTCTTTGACAGGTTCTACAGGGCGGATGCTTCCAGGAATTCGGAGACAGGCGGACACGGGATCGGACTGTCGGTGGCAAAGGCCATCGCGGAAGCGCATTCGGGGAAGATAGCAGCATATAAAGACGGAGAAGACATTATAAGGTTCAGGGCTGTTTTGCGTTCGTAACATCTGAGACGGAATGATGAGTACAACAGTGGCGCCGGATGTAAGTCCGGCGCTTCTTTTTGGCTTTTATTATTTTTAATGTTAGAATTACAAGGATTTATTCTGAATAGGAGTAATAGGACTTCTTACGATGAAGATACTTTCTGTTGCCATACCTTGCTATAACTCATCCGAATATATGAGCAAATGCATCGAGTCGCTTCTCCCGGCAGGAGACGACATCGAGATACTTATAGTAGACGACGGTTCTGCGAAGGATAACACCCTCGAGATCGCCAAAGAGTACGAATCAAAGTATCCCGGAATTGTCCGCGCTATCCATCAGGAGAATGCGGGTCACGGCGGTGCCGTAAATAAAGGCATCAGCGAAGCAACCGGCATTTACTTCAAGAACATCGATTCGGATGACTGGGCGGATACGGATGTCCTGCTCAAGATCATCGGCCTGCTCAAGGGTTTCGAGCAGGAGGGAAAGCAGGTGGACCTGTTCCTGGCGGATTTCGTTTTCGACAAGGTCGGAGTGAAGGAGCAGAACAAAAAGGTGATGCGCCTCACGAAGTCCATGCCCGTGGGACAAGTGTTCTCTTGGCCGGATGTTAAGGGTTCGGGTACTTCGCAGTACATAATGATGCACAACATCATCTACAGAAGAGAGGTCCTGCTCGCAAGCGGCCTGAAGCTCCCCGAGCATACTTTCTATTGCGACAATATCTATGCATACCAGCCGCTGCCGTACGTTAAGACCATGTACTATCTCGATGAGGCTCTCTACAGATATTACATCGGTCGCGAGGGACAGTCGGTAAGCGAGGAGGCTCAGCTTAGGAACATCGACCAGCAGATAAGAGTCGACAAGATCATGACGGATGTATACGCATCGCTCGATATGTCGGACAGGGATCCGAAGTTCAGAAAGTACATGATCTCGTATCTGACTCTCATGTACTGTGCGACGACTTCCATCCTTCTGATCGGAGGTACGGACGAGCACCTGAAGAAGAACGAAGACCTGTGGAAGTATCTCGAGGAGAGAGACCCCAGGGCGTATAAGAAGATAAAGGGAAGCTTTATGGGCGGCTGGATGACTCTGCCCGGCAAACTCGGAAGAAAGATGTCGGTAGGAGGTTACAGGATCGTACAAAAACTGTACAAGTTCAACTGACGGGTATATATGGAAAGACTTAAGACGGCAGGCAAATATGTATTGAACTTCCTTCTGATCCTCGCGATCGGAGCGCTGTCTTTGTTCTTGTCCGTAGGAAGCGAAGGCGCAGGCTTTGTAGATGCTCTGGTGTCTACCGACAAGAGGTTCCTTCTCATCATGGCGGGACTCATGCTCTGTTACTATCTGATCGATGCACTGATACTGTTCATCATCTGTAAGGACTTAAAGTACCGCATCACCTACAAGCAGTCGTTCGTAACGAACATGACCGGCGTGCTCTTCTCGGACCTTACACCGTCATCAACGGGCGGACAGTTCGCGCAGGTGTATGTATTCCATAATCAGGGAGTTCCCGCAGGAATCGGATCGGGCATCCTTGCGATGTGCTTCGTCACATATCAGATCGTTATCATCATCTATGCAACTATCGCGATGCTCTGCAATTATCAGACGATATTCAGCAACCGGCAGACAACGGTCATCGCCATAGTCGGATTCATAGTTAATGTGGTCATCACCGGCGGATTCTTCCTTGCAACAAAACTCAAGAAGGTGCATACGTTCCTTACGGTAAGCTGCCTTAAGTTCTTAGAGAAGATCCACCTCGTAAAGGATTACGACAAAACATCGAAGACGGTCAATAAGTCATTTGAAGAGTTCCGTAACGTATCTTCGATTCTGTTCTCAAGGAAAGCGCTGTTCTTCAAGGTGTGCCTCTGCCATGTCCTGAAGCTCACGCTTCTTTACTCGGTACCTTTCTTCGCGGCTCTTTCGCTCAAGGTGCCTCTCACTGCAGCCAATTACCCGAACTTCCTGTCTTTGGCTGCTGCCATCAGCTTGTTCAACACGTTCATGCCGATCCCCGGTGCCTCAGGCGGAAGCGAGGCAAGCTTCATGCTGCTGTTCGGCTTCCTCGGCCAGGCAACGGCATCCTCTGCGATGCTCATCTGGAGATCGTTCACGTTCTACTTCGGACTTCTCATAAGCGTCCTGGTCGTAGCCTTTGCAAAGGATACCAAGGGCGGCATCATGAAGGGCATCAAGGAGATGGAGAAGACGCAGGAAGACACACCTGTCCTTCAGCCCGAAGATGCTGTCTCAGACGGCGATCGCGAGCAGATTCGTGATAAGAGTGAAATAGATCAGCAGTGATACCGCGTCAACGATAGTAGTGATGAGAGGGCTCGCCATGACGGCAGGGTCCAGTTTGATCGTTGCTGCGATGAGCGGCAGGGTGGAGCCGATGGATTTCGCGAAGATTACTACCAGTACAAGCGTGCCGCAGATGATGAGTGCGATGTTCATCGGGAGCCTGTCTATGAGCATGAGCTTTATGAAGTTTGCCGCAGAGAGCGTGATTCCGCAGATTACGGCGACCCTTATCTCTTTCCAGAGGACCTTGAAGAAATCGCGGAACTGCACTTCCTGCAGGGAAAGGCTTCTGATTACCGATACGCTTGCCTGGGAACCTGCGTTACCGCCGGTATCCATGAGCATCGGGATGTATGCGGTGAGCAGCACGTAACTTGCGAGTGCGCTCTCGAAATGGGTGATGATGGCACCCGTGAAGGTGGCAGATATCATGAGGAAAAGGAGCCAGGGCATTCTCTTCTTGAACGTGTCCAGGACACCGATACGGAGGTAAGGCTTATCGGTATCGGAAGGGATGATAGCAGCCATCTTCTCGATATCCTCCGTGGCCTCTTCTTCCATGATGTCGATTACGTCGTCGACCGTGATGATACCGACCATTCGGTTCTCGGTATCGACAACAGGCATCGCGGTGAAGTCGTATTTCTGGAAGGATCTTGCAGCCTCCTCCTGGTCGTCCGTCGTCTTGATGGAGATGACGTTGTCGTTCATGATGTCGCCGATGATCTCATCGGGCTGCTTGATGAGGAGGTATCTTAAGGCAACGGTGCCTACGAGGAGTCTCTTGGGATCGAGGACATAACAGATGTTGGTGGTCTCGGAATCAAGTCCGATCTCTCGTATTCTCAGGATGGCATCTGCCACGGTCATGTCTCTTTTGAGGTCAACGTACTCGACCGTCATTACGGATCCCGCGGAATCTTCCGGGTATCTCAAGAGGTGGTTGATGTCGTCTCTCTGCTCGGGGCTTGCGTTGGCAAGGATCTGCTTTACGACATTCGCAGGCATCTCTTCAAGGAAGTCAGTAGCATCGTCCGCCATCAGGTTGTTGATGACGTTCGCAGACTCTGTTTTGGACAGGGACATGATGATGTATTTCTGGTCGTCGATCTCGAGCTCGGCGAAAACGTCCGCAGCCATTGTCTTAGGCAGGATACGGAACAGTTTGAGGCTCTCTTCGTCCTCCATCGAGTCCATTATCGAGGCGATGTCGGCTTCCATCATCTCAGAAAGCCGGTTGCGGAGATTTACATACTGCTTCTCCCTGAGAAGCTCTAAGATCTCCGCCTTAACGGATGCTATCTCGTCCATAGCGTTTCTCCTTAAGGTGTGATTTTATAGCGCATAGTCGCGATCGGGGAATGTCTGAATCGCTTCGTAACATATAAAATCACCTCCTTTATGAAACGCTCACGGGCGCTCTTTGATTTTTCTACACGATTATACTCCGTATGCTATACTTTTGTAAGCACTTTTATTAGGGAAACATAAAAAATAATATGGATCTCGCGACGATACTCTATACGCTTTTTATAAAACCTCTTGTATTGATATTTGAGGTCATATTCGTCATATCCGACAGGGCACTTAATAATCCCGGATGGTCCATCGTAGTGCTCAGCCTGTTCGTCAACATACTCGTTCTGCCCATCTATCACAAGGCAGACGTCATCCAGAAAGCGGAGCGCGATCTCGAAGAGAAGATGAGCGCGACCGTCGCTCACATCAAGAAAGTCTTCAAAGGCGACGAGCGCTTCATGATGCTTCAGACGTATTACCGCCAGAACGGCTACAGCCCGCTCTATACGCTAAGAAGCCTTCTTCCGGTACTTTTGCAGATCCCGTTCTTCCTTGCGGCATATACTTTTCTGTCGAACCTTGCCGTGCTTCAGGGACTTGCTTTCGGACCCTTCAAAGATCTCGGCGCGCCGGACGGACTGATTGCCGCAGGCGCCATTACCATTAATGTGATGCCGCTCCTGATGACGGTCATCAACGTCGTGTCAGGACTTATCTATACAAAGGGCATGCCGGTAAAGACCAAGGTACAGACCTTCCTTATCGCTGCGGTATTCCTCGTGCTGCTGTACAACTCGCCTTCGGGCCTCGTCTTCTACTGGACGCTTAACAATGTATTCTCTCTCGTAAAGAACATCGTCACGGACAAGATACATCTTCCAGAAGAGAAAAAAGCATCACGCAAGAAAAAGGATCTCACGAAACAGCACACGGCGGCTTACTTCGCATCAGCCCTGTTCATTGCGGTCCTTACGGGCCTTTATATTCCTTCCGGCGTATTGCAGGTGTCTCCCGAGGAGTTCATGAACACCAACCTGCTGTTCTCGCCCAACGACCTTTTGTTCCAGAGCGCTCTTCTTGCGGCAGGCGTTTTCGTGCTGTGGGGAGGAGTCTACTATCTGCTGTCTTCAAAGGTGAACAAGGTGTATTTCGCATATGTCATGCTGAGCCTTGCTTTCGCGGCGGCCTTGAACTTCTTTGTTTTCGATGCCAAGCTCGGACTGATGTCCAGCATGTTGCAGTTCGACAGGTATCCCGAGTATGACATTGCGGGTATGCTGCTGAATTTCTTGGTGGCGGTTGCCTTACCTGCCGGTGTGATCTTCCTGTACAAGAAGTTCCCGAAGATAGTGCAGAGCGTAGTATATGCGGGAGTTATCGCAGTAGCGGCCATGGCTGCGGTGAACTGCGTAAAGATCGATCAGGAGTATCAGTATCTGTACCGCTACAATGAAAAATACACGCTGGTCGGCGGGGAAGAGACGGAAGTGATATCGCCCTGGACGCTGTCCAAGTCCGGTCAGAATGTCTGCATCATTATTCTCGATAAAGCTGTCGGCCCCGTTGTTCCTTATGTTTTCCAGGAGCATCCCGAACTTGTGGAGCAGTTTGACGGATTTACTTATTATGACAACACGCTCTCGTACGGACCTCACACGATCTTCGGCATGCCTGCGGTATTCGGCGGTGCCGAGTACGTCCCTGCCAAGATGAACGAGCGCGATGATGAGCTTCTGAAAGACAAGTACAACGAAGCGCTTAAGGTCATGCCGGTGCTGTTCTCCGAGAACGGTTACGATGTCACGGTGGTCAATCCCACATATGCCAATTACAGGTGGATCGCAGACACTTCGATCTTCGACGATCTCGAAGGCGTGACAGCATATAACATCGGCAGTTACTACAATCCCTTCAAAGATACCTACAACGAGAACTACTTTGCCATGATGACGCGAAATCTCTTCTGCTACGGCCTCTTCAAGGCATCACCGTGGGTCTTCCAGCCGATCCTTTATGACAACGGAAGATATAACTCGGCACTCGATATGTCTGATATTACCCAGCAGCTCGGAGGCAATTCGATATCTTCAGGATACCTGTATCCGTTCATGAGTTCTTATTATGCGCTCGGGGCGATGCAGGAACTGACCATCATATCGGATGACGACAGCAACAACTTCCTTATCTTTACGAACAACACTCCCCATGATCCGATGCTGCTCCAGGAGCCTGACATGGTGCCTTCAAAATACGTCGACAACACACAGTACGATGCCGAGAACGGATGGCGATTCACATATAACGGCGTCGAATACATAGCAGAAGACTATACGCAGTATGCGTCCTATCAGTCCAATGCCGCGGCCCTGATACAGATCGGCAAGTGGCTGGATTACCTGAAAGAAAACGGGGTATATGACAACACCAGGATAATTATCGTATCCGACCACGGAAGCGGTCTTGCCAACTTCGAGGCGCTGATGGGAGGAGAAGACCTGAATAATCTTGACCTTGAAGGCTTTGCTCCGGTGCTCATGTACAAGGATTTCGGCAGCAGCGGATTTACCGTCTGCGATGATTTCATGACGAATGCGGATACTCCGTACCTGGCGACCAAGGATATCTTTACCGATCCTGCCAATCCGTTTACGGGGTATGAATTCAGTTACGATTACAAGCAGGGGGATCAGCTCGTTATCGATTCCGATACATGGGATGTCGGTACCAATGACGGTAATGTGTATCTTCCGGGCAAATGGTACAGCGTCAGCGGCGATATGAGAACGGCTGACAACTGGACATATGTCGGGGAATGGTAAAGATAATAAACTTTTTTTCCTGAAAACTGTTGACATAGTAGCAAATACATACTATTATTGCAGTGTGAAAGTATTCATGCGATACTAACTGTGCATTCAGAGGAGAGATCATTATGAGAAAGAAGAGTATATTTGCAGTCCTGCTGATTTCCGTACTTTGTGTTATGGTTGCCGGTTGTTCGTTCAATATCGGTAATATGAAGAAAGTTAAGGATAAGAAGATCGACCCGCCTACGGATAAGCAGGTCATCAAGGCTGTTGAAGCCGAGTATGACGGAGAAGGCGAATGGGAGATCACTGACAGCGACGAAGACGACGGCGATTATGTCTGGGAACTCGAATGTGAAGACGGTGCGACAGCTGTCGTAAAGTGGAGCGATACTGATGATGAGGACGATCTTTATGTAAAGATCGATGATTCCGGTGTCATTATCGAGACCACACCTGAACCCACACCTGTACCTACGACAGAACCTGCTAATGCTGTTTATTCCTATACGGGATATTTTGTAGATACTGAAGACGGCAATAACACCTATCCGGAAGGAACGACAAAGATCGAGCTTTGGATCTCCGGTTCTGAGGTAGGCGCAGTTGAGGTTTACTACAAGAATGCGCTCTTCTATGCATTCTCAGATGACAACATCGACGGAGCCAATGAATACCTGAAGCAGAAGGGCGGATATGCAACTTTCTACGTACAGGGAGCAGAGCCTTTTGAACCCGGCGAATACACTTACTATGTTTATTCACCCGAGGGATACATCGAATACTCTGATGTATGCGTTATAGAAGGCGGATCGTCAACAGGTACGGGTTCATCACAGGGCGGTACCGGTGAGGTAGCACTGAACGGCCTGGAGCAGTATGAGATCGCAGATTCTTCCGCTGATATCAGCGATATCTGCTGGATAGACGCAGAAGTCAATGAAGGCATTGCAACGTATGATCTTGAGACCAACCCCGGATTATCATTCTACAGCAGCAAATCAAGCGTATGCATCGATGTATACTGCTATTCGCTGGTCGATGACGACAACATGCCCAAGTCCGATGACGAACTGACTTCAGACAAATACTTTGTAGCGAGTGCTACATTGACTGCAGGTGCTGACGGATATTTTGAATACTCCTGGGACGACTCTGCAGATGAGACATCCATGTACATCGTGATCGTATCTTCCGAGAAGGGATCCAAAACAGACGAAAGCTACTTCTATACGGCATGTTTTGTAACCGATGAAGAGTTCTGATCTTAATTGACAACAAATTCCTCCTGATGTATTTTCCATACACAGGGGGATATTTTTTTTATGCAGCAGTTATCTACACAGGCAAAATGGCAGCCGTGGAAAGGCGTAATATTCCAGCTGATCGCGGTCGCGTTCATGATAATTCCGTGTTCTCTCATCCAGTATTATCTCGGGATGTGGGGACTGGTCATAACGGAACTGTTGTTGCTGGCATTGGCCGTAATAACCGTTCTTATCAAGAAGACACCTCTGAAGGAAGTTTTCCCGGTAAGCAAACCTACCGTTAAGGACATTATCGGAACAGTCCTTCTCTGGCTCGGCACAATGCCTCTGGGCCTTATTACGGTCGGCCTCATGCTGATCGTAATGCCGCAGAGTGCCTCGGAGACGGCAACGGGAATGCAGGAATTCCTAACCGGCGAGACAGTTATACTGACTATCGTAACAGTCGCGCTCCTGCCGCCGATCTGCGAGGAAGCACTCGTGAGAGGAACGACGCTGTCGTTTTTCAGATCTCTAAAGCATGAATGGCTCATAGTCCTGATAATAGGAGTTTTCTTCGGAATACTGCATCTTGACCCGGTCAGGTTCGGTACGACTGCCATAACAGGTGCGGCACTGGCTTATCTGATGGTAAAACGCAACAACTTCGTATTGCCTATGCTGCTTCACTTCATTAACAATGCGTTTGTTACGATCGTCTCATTGATCCCGGATAATTCTTCGGCGGATGTCGATGCATCTACTCTTGCAGACTCAGCGCTGCTGATCGTAGCCGTATATCTCATAATCGGCTGTCTTGCACCATTGTTCCTTGCCGGAGCCATACATCTTCTCAATCCGGGGAAGAAACTCCGTAATTTCACCAGGTACATAACCGCAGGCATCCTTTGCGGCGTGATGTTCTTCACCGGCCTTGTCATGTATGTGGCAGCCATCATGACTTCGCCTGAATTCCAGGAAGTGTATGAGAGCATTGAGGCTGAGCAGATGGAAGATCTGGAATAGGGTGTAGGGGAATCCGGAATAACGGTATTTATTCAACAAATAGTGCCCTGCTGCAGGGATGTATTTGTTGAATTCTTGACCAAAACGGCGATTATTCAACACAAGCTGGTCAAGTCCTAATTAGTGTGTAAATTCAAATTCCTGCATAATGTTTGTCCCTTAAGCAACTAAAATCTCGTGATGCTGCCGTTCAGCAATCGCTGTGAAGGCTTGGGTAATTGTTGGCTCCATCTCCTGGTATCGCTGTT
>JAILMZ010000113.1 GCA_024692105.1 Saccharofermentans sp. | reverse complement strand
GGGATAGGAATACTCGTGTATCTCTTCGGCTACACAGCAGTCTTGATACATCGGAAGTTTATCTGCAGCAAATGGATCTGTCGGTTCGTCACCAAGTCTTGCAGTTATATCAGTAACACTAATCCTTTGTTCTGGGATGATCTCGGCGTAGTAATAGTGATGCTCATAAGGAAGGAATTCATAAAAGTCTTCCATGTCAGCATCTTTGATGTCAAACAGCAGCCGGCAATTGCCTTGATATTGGGCAACGAGCCACCCTTCCGTGATGTTATTTAGCTTGACTTCATATCCGCTGCTTTTCTCAGAAGCATGCATAGGAATGCCACACACCGGGTAGACTTTTACAACAATATCTTCACTATCAGATACCCGGATGACCGTCGCAGGAGCAAAAGAAGCAGTGTGAAGTCCGGGGTGCATACCGGTATTCAGATGCTCATCCAGTGCAAATAACAGCGAAGAAACTGCCAGAAACAAAATACAAATAAATATGGATACTGTCGTTCGATGTTTCATAGGGTATCAGATCAGCAACGCCTCTGCCCAGGCACCCTCGAAAGGCATCCCGAGCAGGATCTCTGCTCCGGCACCGCAGAGCATCTTCGTACTCTCATATATATTACCGCCGGCAGGGAACGGAGCCAAGAAGCACCGCTTCCCTTCACTCGTCCACTTTTTTATGTAGGGCACAAGAGATTGGTTCGCCGTACCCGAATGAAAGCATTGGATCAGCACGCGGTCGAACCCGCCTTCAGGGATCACATATCCCGGCACCGCAGGTATGACGAGCACCCGCGGGAGACGGTCATTTTCGAGGAAACGCGCCGCCGCATCCTTTGAGTATTCAAGGGGTTTACAGTCGCCGTACTCTGAGTATCTCCCTGCGATGTCCGCAGACATTACCTTGTCAAGCGGTATCGACCTGCCCCCGCAGACTACACCGCTCTTTCCGTCCTTAAGAAATCTCACGGCGTCTTTGATCTGTTTCTTGTAATCTGACTCCGGATCGTCCGGAGGAAGAACACTGCCGGCAATCTGAACGGGAATGTCGGTACCTAATACCCTTACTGCAAGCTGCGCTAAATACGCCATTGTGTCCGTACCGTGAAGTATCAGGACACCTTCAGGAGATGTCTCATCCATGTCATGAGATATTGCCTTCAGGGCATCCCTGTAGACTTCAGCTGCAGCATTCTCGGAAGAATATGTAAGCGGACTTCTTATAACGGTATCAACGCCTCCGGGAAGGATATCAGACATGTCCCTGCCGAGAACGACAGTGCCGTTTTCGTCTTTGTACGAACCTATAGTCCCGCCGAGTAATTCAACCAGGATCTTCAATCTTTTGCCCCGACCTTATAGTAGAATAATGAAAACATTATAAAACACGAGGATTTTTATGAGAATAGTAAGCTGGAACGTAAACGGCATCAGAGCCGTGGCAGGCAAGGGTTTCGCGGAATCCGTCGCGAAGATGGGCGCAGATATTGTCGGTGTGCAGGAGATCAAGGCGACCATCGACCAGCTCTCGCCAGAGATAACGAACATGGCACCCTACAAGAGTTACTTCTACTCTGCAGAGAGGAAAGGTTATTCCGGCACGGCACTCTATACGAAGAAGCCCTGCGAAGTGTCTTACGGCCTCGGCACCGAAGAGTTCGATCACGAAGGAAGAGTCATCCGCGCGGACTACGGGGATTTTGTCTTGTTCAACATATACTTCCCGAACGGCGGAAGAGGCGACGACTACGTCAAGTTCAAACTGAGATTCTATGACTGCTTCCTGGACCTGGTAAAGGATCTTCAGAGCAAAGGCCGCGAGGTCATCTGCTGCGGCGACGTCAACACCGCGCACAAAGAGATAGACCTGTCGAATCCCAAAGCAAATTCCAAGGTGTCCGGCTTCCTTCCCGAAGAGCGCGTGTACATGGATAAGTTCGCGGAAAGAGGCCTCATCGACACATTCAGGATGCTCCATCCGGATAAGGCGGAAGCATACTCGTGGTGGTCTTATAAGACGCACGCAAGAGAGAGGAACGTAGGCTGGAGGATCGACTATTTCTTCGTCACGGAAGGACTCAGATCCAAGGTCATAGAGTCAGAGATGATGAGCGATGTCATGGGCTCCGATCACTGCCCGATATACCTCGATCTCGATATCTGATAAGAAATTATTTGTGTTAAGATAAAACTTGTAACGGTAAACGCTTTGCATGACAAACGGAGAACAATGATATGGGACTTAATTTCAGAAAATCGATCAAGCTTTTTGACGGTGTAAACCTCAACCTCAGCAAGTCAGGACCGAGCTTGTCATTCGGTAAGAGCGGAATGCGCCAGTCGGTCAACCTGAAGGGTCAGACCCGCACTACCGTAGGCATTCCCGGAACAGGCGTTTACTATACAAAGACTAGCAATGTTAAGAATATCTTAGGCGGCGGCAAGGACAAGAAGGGCACTGCTTCCAAGGGCGTGAAATCCGCAGCCAAGACAGCCGCTGCAGCCAAGGGGCTGTCTGAAGCGGAGATCGAACAGAACCGCAATACGGTTGCAGAGTATGAAGCTGCAATCGAGCAGCTCAAGTCCATCCACAAACTGAGCGACGGCGCCATCGATTGGACAACTCTTACCGCAGGCGATCTCGCACCTTTTGCGCAGAGCGTCCTGGCAGGTGATATCGATTCATACTTCAAGGTAATAGAAGAAGTCGGACCGTTCGATGACCTTCTCGAATACGGAAGCAGTTTTGAGGTCGGAACCGACGATCCTTCCATCATGCAGGTCGAGTTCAACGTCAGGTCCGCAGAAGTGCTCCCTACTACCGTACTGAGCCTCAAGGCTGACGGTTCCATTGCCGAGAAGGACATGACCAAGACGGCGTACTTCGATCTTATGAGAGACTATGTCTCGAGCACGATCCTGAGAGTCGCAAGAGATACGTTTGCTTTGCTGCCTGTTCAGACAGTCATCATCCATGCTCAGGATGTACAGGTCAACAGCGCGACGGGCCAGGACGAAGAGTTCACTCTCGTATCTGCAATGATCACAAGGAATCAGATCGGCGGCATCAATTTCGAGAGAGTGGATCCGTCTGACTGCCTGACATCGTTCAAGTGCAACGAGAAGTTCCGTAAAACAGAAGGATACGCTCCCGTGGACCGCATCCTTCCTTAAAGGTTAAGTTATATATCCGAGCTTATCTTAAGAATCCCTCGATGATCTTTGCCTCAGCCTGAGCTTCAGTCAGGCCAAGTGTCATGAGCTTTGTTATCTGCTCGCCTGCGATCTTTCCGATGGCAGCTTCGTGGATGAGCGAAGCATCGACGCATGCCGCCTTGAGCTTCGGTGTCGCTACGATAACGCCCTTGTCCATGATGATCGAATCGCACTCGGCGTGACCGTGGCATCTGGCATTACCGGAGATATCGATGACGACATCCTGCTCGGACTCACCCTTTGCAACGCCGCGGCTTATGATGTCGCACTTGGAATCATCGCCGTCAAGCGCTACCACCATCTCCGCCTTTGCGGTCTGATCCTCATTCGTCAGGATCTTATCGTGGATGAGAAGAGTTGCTCCCTCATTGACCTTGGCTCTCGTGATACGGTAAGTATCGTTGATGCCTGCGATCTGGGATGTGTCCATATCCATGGTGGCACCCTCTGCGAGCTCGACTTCAGTCGTCGGGTTCATGAGGCGCTTGCCTGTTCCGTCTCCTTCGCCGTAATGTTTCTCGACATATTTGACGTAAGAGTTCTTGCCGACATGGAAAGAATGAACGCCGTCGTGCTGGCTGTCGTGTCCACCGCAGTTGCTGATGCCGCAGCCTGCCACGATCGTGACATTGCAGTTCTCGCCGATGAAGAACTCGTTATATACAGTTTCCTTATGTCCGGACTTGCTGATAACGACCGGGATGTGACAGGACTCGTTAACAGTGCCGTCCTTGATGTGGATGTTGATGCCCTGTCCGTCTTCCCTTGATTCGATCTCGATGTTGGCAGTCGAATTGCGGGCTTCGCTCTTACCGTTGTTCCTGATGTTGAACGCGCCTACCGGAAGTGAATCCAGCTCTGCGATCTCTTTTAATATCCTCTTTTCAAGATCATCCATTGCAGGTCACCCCCTCAGCTCCGGCAACCACACAGCCTCTGCGGGTCCTTCTCTCGTTCATTCCGAGATCTTCCATAATTTTAGCGCTGTCGTCGTATCTGTCGACCACGCCGTCTTTCAGGTAGATGATCTTGTCTGAGATCTCCAGGATCCTCTCCTGGTGGCTGATGATGATTATGTTGCCCTGTGTTACGTCGCCCAGCTTCTCGAACACCTCGATGAGGTTCTGGAAGCTCCACAGGTCGATGCCTGCCTCGGGCTCGTCGAAAAGGGTGAGCTTACCGCCTCTTGCGGCAGCGGTCGCAATCTCGATTCTCTTCATCTCTCCGCCGGAGAGGGTATCGTTGATCTCGCGGTCGAGATAATCCTTCGGGCAGAGACCGACTGCTCTTAAGTACTTGCCCATGTTCACCTCGTCACCCTTGGCGATGGAGATGATATCTCTTACGCGGAGGCCCTTGAACCTGACGGGCTGCTGGAATGCAAAGCTCATTCCCTTGTCCGCACGCTCGTTGATGGAAAGGTCCGTTATGTCCTCTCCGTCGAAAATGACCTTGCCGGAAGTGGGCTTGATGATGCCCATGATGACCTTAAGGAGGGTGGATTTGCCGCTGCCGTTAGGTCCTGTTACTGCGACGAATTTGTCGTCTATCCTGACGTTGATGTCTTTAAGGATCTCCTTGCCGTCTTCGGCACGGAAGCCTATATGTTGAAGTTCAAGCATGAACTGTCTCCTTGGTGATTCGTTTTACGAACATACTTTAAACTCTCACGGCGTAATAAACAATAGTTATTTTCGACATATGTCGATAAAATTTTGCTGACATCCTTGTTCACCGTGTGGCATAATACATCGAAAACAACGCACAAGGACAAGCATTAACATGGATGACAAGAGGATATCGGAGATAGCACACGAGATCGCGGCAATAGCAACGGCAGGCAAGTTCTACGCAAAGGACAAGTTTGATGTGGAACACTACGAGGACATACTCGCACTTTCAAGAGAACTCCTCACTATCGGCACAGACATCTCGCCCGAACTTGCAGCAGAACTCCTTGAGGGCAACGACGGCTACCAGACGCCGAAAGTCGAGACACGCGCGATAATCTTCAACGAGAAAGAAGAGGTCCTTCTGGTTAAGGATTTCGACGGCAGGTGGAACCCGCCCGGAGGCTGGTGTGAGCACAACCTCTCGATATTCGACAACACGATAAAGGAAGCCCGCGAGGAAGCAGGCCTCACCGTCGAGCCGTACCGCCTTGCGGCCGTCTTTGACCACAGGAAGAACAACAATTCCAGGTCCATGTTCTCGATCTGCAAGAACTACGTGCTCTGCAGGAACCTCGGGGGAGAGTTTGTCCCCAACATCGAGACTACCGAGGCGGGGTATTTCGCACTTGATGCACTGCCCGACATCAACACCCACAAGTGCACCTTAAGAGAGCTCGAGATCTGCCTTGAAGCATACCGTGCCGAGACCTGGGAGACTTACTTCGATTAAGTTTCGTTATATAATAAGACCATGAGAAAAAACGACTCCTACATCTTCGTCACGCAGGACAAGCTTGCTGACTTTTCCAGATATAACATCGGACTTACGGATATCCTTAACACGGATCTCGACGACATCACGCAGCTCGAACCGGATGTGTTCGAATTCGAGAACGATTATCCGATGATGCTCGATGACCTCAAGACCGCACTTGAGACTTTCAAGGACGAGAAGACCGATGTGTATGAGTTCCTTCTTAACTGGTGGTATCCGGTCCTGTTGTATTTCTATGACAGCCTCTGTCTCGATGAGGTGATGGGACCTGATTCGAATCTCATAGGCATGCTCGAAGTACCTGATTTCCCCATGACTGAAGAAGACCTGATCGCGACCATCTTCAACGTGATCGGCAAATCTGTCGGCAACCCGACATTTCCCAAAAATGCCGTCGCACTCTCGAGCGTATTGGACATCGATTCGATGATAGAGATGATCGAGTTCTTCAGCGAGGACCGCGACCTTCCCGTCGAAGAAAGAAGATTTACAACCGCACAGAAGATCGCATTCATCAACCACTGGAACAACGATCTCATGCTGGAAGATGCGCCGGATTACATAAAGAGCATGTTCAGGAAGTTCACGGACGAGCTTGCGGCAGAAGGAAATTTCGACGCGATCAAGGTTAAGGCTTACTCCCTGTACGGCGGCAACTCCGTCTATCCCTGCGACTATGTGGAGTCTTCAAGGCTCCTCGAGATCCTGTGGAAGAAATACAGTTTCGGCTATGCGGCAGATACTCTGGGTTACATTCACTACTACGGCAGGATCGACGGCAGGCCGGATTATGAGAAAGCCTTCTTCTATTTTTCGGTCGCTTCCGCGTACAACATAACCGAAGCAAGATACAAGCTCGCGGATATGTTCCTTAACGGATACTATGTAGCACCCAACCCTCCGATGGCGTACCAGACATACATCAAACTCTACAACGAGACCAGGTACTATTTCGAAGACGGTGATTACAGCTGTGACTTTGCAGACTGCGCACTCAGGATGGATAAGGTGCTGTCACTCATCCCCATCCAGCGCGTCCACAGGTACAAGGTCCTCCTTGAGGCCAAGTATGCGATAGAAAAGAGGATCAAGTACAACAAGGAGATCGGCGATGATACCGTGCTGGCCACGATCAAAGACAGGCTGGCCAAGGCAAAAGAAGAGATCATGTCCGATCCTGCGTTCAACTACGGATCCAGGACACAGCCTCTCGGCAGCAACAACACGACAGAGCCGATAGAGGAATTCGTCAACAGCTTCAAGACTGCCTATACGATGATCATCAAGAGGATCGGAAACAGGTTCAAGGTCTCCATCCACCGAATGCCCCAGGTGTTCGGCGGCAAGCCGCAGCTGTCTCTTTCCACGCAGCCCTGGGTAGATTTCACGGGCCTCGTGAGCAAGTTCGATTTTACGGTCGATGCCGGTGAGAACACGCAGTTCCTCGATTTCCTGATAGAGCATAAAGGCGGAAAGATCGAATTCGATGCCATGACCGTATCGGATCCGATAGAGATGTCGGATCTTACGTCGTTCTCATTCTACAGTCACGGAAAACTCGTCTGCATGTTTACGGCAGACAGGCTCTTCTTCAATAAGCCGAAGGACGAATCGGAGAATTAACTGTTTTTATATAGGAAGCTTGCTGTATGTCCAGGGATTGCTCTTGGCAAAGTCTTCCGGGAACTTACCCTTGGAAAACACCTGGAAACGCATTATCCTTACGTTCTTCATATAAGGCTTGCAGGCTTTTCCTATCTCGGCACTGACTCTCTTTGCATCTTCTTCCTTACAATCAACTATGCAAAGATAAGCCTTATCCTTTGGATTGTCGGAAGATGCACTGAGGAGCACTGCGATCTTGGCTACTTCCGGATGTGTATTTCCGTAATTTCTTACCGCATTAGCGATGAACTTAAACTCGCCGGTCTCGGCAGGCTTGGATACGATCATCTTACGGGATGTTGCTGCTGCGGGAGCGGCAACCACGGGTGAAGATCCGATAGATTCGAGACCTGTCTTCTCCGCTGCTTCCTCACCATACTTCTCCTTGAAAGAAGCAGAGAGTACAAGGCCGTCAACGAGAGCCTTGGGGAATGTGAATACGACCGGACCGAACGGATTAACGATGAAGCCCGCATGTCTTTCATCTCTTGCGATAGCAGCTATCTTGGCAAACGACATGTTGACCGCTGTCTGCTTGTCCTGCTTAAGCGCCTTGAATGAACCTCTGGACATCGCATTGGCATCGGTGAATACGGGAAGCATTACCTTCGAAGGATCGTTCTTGTCCTTCATTCCGGGGAAGCCCAGCCTTGTCTTGCCGGGAGTCTTCGGATCCGGAGAGATGTTCGCGGGAACCAGGAAGCCGGAATCGATGGCAACAGCCATCATGGAACCGAAATAGTCCTTGTTTCCATCGAATCTGACAAACTCAGCCATCATGGCAAGGAATCTGGGGTTCTCGAGGAACGCCTCCTGATCGCCGTGCTTCAAAGTCTTTGGAGCCTTGCCCGTAAGGACTGCAAAACGTCCGATCGGTCTTGCGATCTCCTCATCGGGAGTTGCAGGCTTGGGAAGATCACCCTTTGTGACCTCTACCTCGACCCTCTCGTTCTCTGCTTCCTCGAGGACGGTATGATCCTCGTTCCTGATTATCTGAACCTGAAGCTTGTGGACTTCGCCGTGACCATGCAGTGCGTATATCTCATCGCCCTTCTTGAGCTTACCTCTGAGCATGCCTGCGAAAACAAGATCGCCTTCGATATCGGGTTCCACCTGGGGAACCTCATCTATAACGATATAGAAATTGTCGCCTTCCTTGTCGAGAGCAAGTATCTCTGCAGCACCCATTGCCGCCTTAGCCTCGATAGCTTCAGCCTCAGCCTGCTTCTTGGCAAAAGCTTCTTCTACCGCTCTGGCTTTCTCTTCCTTCTCCTGCTGGACCTCTTCCCTTGCTTCAAGGATGACCTTCATCTCTTCCGCAAACTCGTTTGCGGGCTGCTGGTCATCACCTTTATCGTTGTCTTTCCTGCCGAAAAGTCCCATGTGTAGGATATCCCCCTGATAATAGTCTGTTATTTTTACCACACGATTATAGCATACTGCCGTCACCTTTACTTTATTTGCGATTTGGGCTTAAATATTGCTATGTACGACAAGCAGCAGATATACAACAAAGCAGTAGAGTCTTATCAACACGCTGAAGACACCATATCCCGTCTCGACAGCGTTTTCAGAACGATATCCGGTTCGGATTATGAGCCGGAATCCACGCTTGCCCAGTTCGACATCATCCTGCAAGGTGTGCTCTTAAGCGTTGCCTGCTCCGACATGATCTTCGATGAGATCGAGCAGCAGTTCATCGAGCAGATCTGCGTTCACGGCGACTTGCTCGACTATATCAGGACCGATTCCGAAGGAGAGCTGGATCTTTCCTGGGATGATTTCGCCGCTGCTGACACCGAAGGCCAGCTTAAGCTGGTGTCCGTTCTTCCGCAGGTCTTGGAAGACCAGTGCAAGAGCTTTGTCTTCCCGCTTATCGCAGTTGACATCTCATACAGCCAGTACGGCAATCTTCCGACGACTCCCGGAGACTTCCTCCGTTCTATTGAGAATGACATGATAACGATAGCCACTCTTCTCGCTTTCGTCGACGACGACGGAGAGCCGGTCGAAGCAAATACGGCCGCGAAGATGATCTATGAACTTGTCGACAGATACTGGAAAGACCTTATCGAGGCCTGATCACACACCGAATTCCTGAACCCAGTAAGTACCGTATGCTCCGTCACCGGAGACGCATACTGCTGCACCCATGGTCGTATAATTCGGATCGAGCATGTTTGCCTTATGCGATGAGGAATCCACCCAAGCCTGGAAGACTTCCGAAGCAGACTGCTGTCCGCAGGCAAGATTCTCACCGTACATTATCGAAGGATTGACTGTCCACCACTCAGAACCGTCCGGTCTTATGTGCGACATGTTCTGCTCGTCCGTGGCATACGGCAGTTCGGCTGCTCTTATGCTTGCGCAGCTCGCAAGGTCATCACTCCAGGAAAGCGGAGGAAGTCCGTTGTCTGCGCGCAGGTCGTTGACCATCTTAAGAAGGCTTCCGGCTTCGGTATCAGGTGCGGTATTGATTACTACCTCGGCGCTAGGAGCCTGAGGTGCAGGTGTGGCAGAAGAGCTTCCGGATGAATCGGATGAACCGGAGCTGCTACCCGATGAACTGTCCTCCGAAGATGCATCGGCATCACCGGTGCCTTCTTCTGTCTGTTCCTCGGTTACTACAGGTTCTTTAAGGAAACTTGCATCGATGTAATAGACTTTGCTTGCGAATTCCAGCTGAGCCCAGCCGTCATCACTGAAACCCAGAACATTCACCATCGTTCCGCTGTCCACGGTAACAGAACCCGAGGCATCTGCAGTCGGCAGGATGCGGAGCTGGGCATTCACGTCTATAAAATAGTATTTGCCGCCGGGTACGGAAGTAAAGAATTTGCTTCCGAGGATTGCACCGTCTTCGCCTGCCGAGGTGGAAGAGATGCTTGAAGGATCTATTGTATCTTCGTCATTCCACGTCTCGGGCCTGATGGTCGGAACGAGACATGACGATTCCACATACTTGATGCCGTTATCGTATACCGCAGCCCATCCGTTATCCGATAACGCGATGACCTGGATAATGTGTCCGGCATCGATCGTGCCTTCATACTCGGCGAAATCACTGGGATACTTATAGGAATCCGTGTCTACGATAAACACATAAAAACAATCATCCGGCTGTAAAAGGGTAAAAGCGACTGTCTCACCGGCATAAAGCGGCATGGCATTCATGCTTCCGCCCTTGGTCCCGTCTTCCATTCCGGGCTTGATGACATCGATGCTGACGTTCTTTACGCCCTTTACTTCTTCTTCCGGTACTTCTTGTGTCTGCGCAGGTGCTTCAACCGGACGCGTTGCCACATCAGGGATCATTGTGGCTCTGACGTTCTTTTCAGCCAACTGGGGGATCACTATCGACCCGTAGACACTGCAACAGAAAACAAAGGTGACAAACAGTACACCTGTCGCAAATACAGTTAAGCTATTCTTCTTTTTCCCGTTCCCACTCTCTGACATCAGTAATTCCCCTCGATGATGTACTCAGTAGATTGAGATAATAATACACCGATTAATCGTATCGGTGTGCCTAAAATCTTGCCGGGAACGGCCGAGATTTCTGTTGACATAGTAGCGATTGTGTACTATCATACGTGCGATAGTAAGTATATTACAGAAACTAACTATCGGCATTTGTCAAAGAAAATCGACATTTCAGAGACTATTTGCTATTATAGGGTGCATTGGAGGTAAGGTGTATGAATAAGAAAGTATTGATCATTGCGGGCTGCGTCGTCGTCGCGCTTGCAATTGCAGGCGGTATCACGGCTGCCATTATCCTTAACACGCCGGAGTCTTTGCTGATCCGTGCGGCTGCAAACACATCAAAGGATATAAAGAACCTTGAATGGTACAAACTGGCGGACGATGTCGCCAACGGAGGTTCTGTCGAAGTATCGGCAAATCTTGAGCCTCTGTCTGACGGCAATGACGATCTCTATGTTTCCGCCAAGGTTTACGAGAACGCAGGCAAAGGTAACGGCGCCGTTGTTCTCAGTGCTCTTGACGAAGACAATGAGACGATCGTCTCATTCAACGCAGCATATGACAAAAATGCACTGACATTAAGCTGCCCTGAAGTAGATGACGAAGTATACGGCTTCGATCTTAAGAACATCGAGGATAATATCGAGGACTCACCTTTTGACCCCGAGAGCTACGATCCGTATGATTACAGCAATTATGATTCCAACAGCTATAAGTATGCCATTTTCGGACAGTATCTTATGAACCTCGGCTCCAACGTTGAGAGCGACACCAAGATCCAGAGCATGGCAGAGAAGCTTGAAGAGAAGTACCGTAATCTCTTCATCAAGGAGCTCGTCGCAAATTCTGACGTAACCAAGAGCTCTGAGACGGTCACCTGCGGATCCGATAAGATCTCCTGCAATGTCGTAACAGTCGAATTCGACGAAGAGCAGCTCGGCGATATCATGCTGAATATCGTTGAATATGCGCAGGACGATAAGGAACTCGAAGAATACATCGAACTGCTCGCCGCAAATGCCGATAGCGACAACTATGATCTCGCTGATGAATTCTACGATGAGCTGGATGAACTTGAAGATGCGATCGAAGACGATATGAATGGTGCAGAGCTTGATTTCTGTGCTAAGTTCTATATCTCAAAGTCCGGAACAAAACTGGTCCAGGTAGACCTTGAATTGGAGTTCGAGGATGACGGCAACGAGTATTCCGGTCCTTCTTCCGAAAGCGTCGAGATGTCGCTCGTTCTCGGAAAGAAACTCGATGGTGTCGGCGAGAAGTCTTTAAGCTTTGAGATGGAGTCTTCTTCGGATTATTCCACATCGGTCGAATCCGGCGAGATCGTATTCGAGATCGAGCAGAATGACAACAAGGCCTTTATTGCCACACTTGAAGTTGAGACCAGCAGGGATACCGAGTATTCTGACTGGGATTCCTATTCCACCGAGAGCGGTGCTGCCGTCGAGTTCAACTGGGACAAGAAGACCGGCGAGTTCACCATCGAATATGAAGGCGAGAAGGATGAGTGGTATGATTACGCGCCTTATTTCACCCTCGAGTTCAACATGCTCGATAACGGCGATACCCGCACGATAATCCTTGAGGAGATCGACTACGGCAGCGGCTACAATTCCAGCTACAGCAACAACGATATGTTCGATACCATCAGCGATATGGAGATCACCATCGTGCTTGACCGTAACGACAAGGCTCCTGCTCCTGCAAAGGATTTCACGGAACTGACAGAACTCGATGAGGACGAGATCGACGAACTCATAGAGGATTTGGAAGAAGAGATCGAAGAACTCTTTGAAGACTACGATTTTTGATCAAGCCTGAATTTTGACCTCAAAAGCCCCGGAATCTGATGTTCCGGGGCCTTTTTTGTAATTGTCAGATATGAATACGAATTTCTAATCAATTATTGTAATTGTCTTAATAGGAATTTATAATTTAAAAGTTTTTAAGTCGATACCATTGTCTGTATCGACAATCCAATACAGAGGGGTGCCCAATGAAGAAAGTTCTGGTTTGCAAGGAAAGCCTGCCGGCCGAGACACGTGTGGCCCTTATCCCTGATGACATCAAGAAGTTATCAGGCATGGGGTTTGAATTCACGGTCGTATCCGGGGCAGGACAGAAGAGCGGTTTTGAAGATTCTTCTTATGAAGCCGTCGGCGCTAAGATCGTCTCCAAAGAAGAAGACGGATATGCCGATGCCGACATCATCGTAAGGATCTTAAAGCCTGAGACATCAAAAGGAATGAAGCCTGATACGCTTCATGTCAGTTTCCTCGATCCCTTCAACGAGAAGGCGCTCCTCAAGGAATTCGCAGATAATCAGATCCAGGCAGTATCTCTCGAGATGATCCCGAGAACAACTCTGGCTCAGAAGATGGACGTTCAGTCCTCTCAGACTTCACTCGCAGGTTATGTCGCAGTGCTCAATGCTGCCACAAGGCTTCCCAAGATCCTGCCCATGATGGTTACCCCTGCAGGTAACATCAACCCCGCAAGATGCTTCATCATCGGCGTTGGCGTTGCAGGTCTCCAGGCTATCGCTACCGCGAAGAGACTCGGTGCAAGAGTTGACGCTTTTGATACGAGACCTGTCGTAGAAGAGCAGGTTAAGTCTCTCGGTGCGAACTTCGTTAAGATCGACTTGGGCGATATGGGACAGACCTCCCAGGGCTATGCAAAGGAACTCACACCCGAGCAGATTGCAAAGCAGCAGGAAGCTCAGGCAAAGGTGTGCGAGAAGGCTAACATCGTTATCACAACGGCGAAAGTTTTCGGACGCAAGGCTCCGGTCCTCATCAAGAAGGACGTGCTCGACCGCATGCAGCCCGGCGCAGTCATCGTAGACATGGCAGTATCCACCGGCGGTAACGTCGAAGGTTCTTCCCCTGATCACGAGGTCATCACGGACAACGGCGTCATCATCCTCCCCGGCGACGAGCTTCAGCGCCAGGTACCGTGGGATGCTTCCAAGATGCTGTCAGGCAACATCTCCGCGTTCCTCACGCACTTCTACAACAAAGAGACAAAGGAATTCGAGGTCAACCTCGAAGACGAGATAATGAAGGGCTGCCTGCTT
>JAILMZ010000095.1 GCA_024692105.1 Saccharofermentans sp. | reverse complement strand
GGCATCGGGGCAGTTCAAGGGGCAGACACTCGCGGAGGTCTTAGACGCACACCCTGAGTTCATCGGCTCGAAAGCAAAGGACACGGGCTTCCCGGTCCTCGTCAAGTTCATTGATGCGGCACAGAACCTCTCCGTCCAGGTTCACCCGGGCGACGAATATGCGGGCGAGAACGAGCAGCAGAGGGGCAAGACAGAGATGTGGTATGTCCTGGATGCCAAGCCGGGCGCCGAGCTCATCTGCGGCTTCAAGCACGATATAACTCCGGAGCAGCTCAGGAAGGATGCCGCAGCAGGCACTCTTACCAAGCACCTGCTCCACGTAAAGGTCCAGAAGGGCGACGTCTTCCTCATCCCGGCAGGCACGGTCCACGCGATAGGAGCGGGGATACTCCTCGTCGAGATCCAGGAGAACTCGAACGTCACTTACAGGATCTACGACTACAACAGGACGGACAAGGACGGCAACAAGCGTGAGCTCCACATCGACAAGGCGCTGGAGATCATGGACATGAAGGCCAGGAAGGACGTAAGGCAGAAGCCGAGGTTCGTCAGATTCCAGCAGGGAGCATCAAGAGAGATCCTCAGCAGGTGCAGGTATTTCGATACCGAGCGCATCATGGTAAGCATGGGCGTGGATTTCTCTGTCCTGGATACTTCCTTCCAGGTGCTTTTGTGTACTGAAGGCAACGGCAGGATCTCCTGCGGAGACATGGAGCATCCGCTTAAGTTCAAACGCGGTGACTGCATATTCATCCCCGCAGGGATAGGGCGCTGCAATGTACTTGGACAGGCTGAATTAATCAAGGTTAGATGTTAAAATAACTCGAGACATATAAAAGGAGACAAAACGCATGAAAAAGGCACTTATCACAGGTATCACGGGACAGGACGGATCCTATCTTGCAGAACTCTTGCTTGACAAGGGCTACGAAGTACACGGTATCGTCAGAAGATCATCCGTGTCCACCACATCACGCATTGACCATATAATCGACAAACTCCACATCCATGAGGGCGACCTGTCAGACTCCACTTCGATCGTTCGCGCGGTCAAGGAAGTCGAGCCCGACGAGATCTACAACCTCGCTGCGCAGAGCCATGTACAGGTAAGCTTTGATGCTGCCGAATACACAGGCGATGTTGACGCTCTCGGAGTTCTCCGTGTCCTCGAGGCAGTCCATATGCTCGGACTCGAGAAGAAGACAAAGATCTACCAGGCATCGACCTCTGAGCTCTACGGCAAGGTCGAGGAAGTGCCCCAGAACGAGAATACACCTTTCCATCCTTTCAGCCCTTATGCTGTCGCTAAGCAGTACGGCTTCTGGATGATGAAGGAATACAGGGATGCATACGGCATGTTCTGCTGCAACGGCATCCTCTTCAACCACGAGTCAGAAAGACGTGGCGATAACTTCGTAACCAGGAAGATCACTCTTGCTGCAGGAAGGATCGCATGCGGACTTCAGGACCACCTGGAACTCGGCAACCTCGACTCGCTCCGCGACTGGGGTTATGCAAAGGATTACGTTGAGTGCATGTGGCTGATCCTTCAGCAGGACGAACCGGACGATTACGTAATCGCTACTGGCGTTCAGCACACGGTAAGAGAGTTCACCACGCTCGCATTTGCCAACGACGGCATAGAACTCGAGTGGAAGGGCGAAGGTCTCGATGAGAAGGGCTACGACAAGGCTACCGGCAAGATGGTCGTCTGCGTTAACCCTCAGTGGTACAGACCTACCGACGTCGTTAACCTCTGGGGCGACCCGACAAAGGCTAAGACAAAGCTCGGCTGGAATCCCCAGAAGACATCTTACGAGGAACTCTGCCGCATAATGGCTCAGCACGACCTCGAACTCGCAAAGAAGGAAGCAGCTGCTAAGGCTTAAGATATGGCAGAAGAAGGCAAGAGAGTTCTCATATTCGGCTGTGGCGGATTCGTCGGAAAGTATCTGACGGATGAGTTTACTGCAGGCGGCTACATGGTCACCGGTTCTGACATCAGGGTACCTGAATGGGCAGGAGATGATTTTGCCAAGGCAGATCTTCTTAGTTTCGATGAAGTGAAGGCGCTCATCGCAGGCCTGCTCCCGGACATCATCATCAACCTTGCAGCCATCTCAAGCGTAGGCCAGTCATGGAAGAATCCCCAGCTTACGATATCCGTTAATGTCGTGGGTTCACTGAACATCCTCCAGGCCGTAAAGGAATGCTACGAAGGCAAGGCAATGCCCAAGGTAATGTTCATCGGTTCGAGTGAGGAATATGCAGGATCCGACATGCCGGTATCAGAGACATCAAAGCTCGATTCGAACAGCCCGTACGGAATCTCCAAGATGACACAGGAGCGTTTTGCTTCTCTCTACGGCCGTGAGTTCGGCATCGATGTATATCTCGTAAGAGCGTTCAACCACACAGGCATAGGCCAGGCTGATACATTTGTCCTGCCTTCCTGGTGCAAGCAGGCAGCCGAGATCGATAAGTCAGGCAGGCCCGGCGTCATCAACGTAGGCAACATAACGGTCAAGCGCGACTTCAGCGATGTAAGAGACATAGTCAGAGCATACAGGCTCATCATCGAGAAAGGCGTGCCCGGCAAGGCATATAATGTCGGCTCAGGCATAGCGCATTCTCTCGAGGACATGCTCGGCACCATAACCGCACTCTCGTCTCAGGAGATCACGGTCAATGTGGATCAGGACAGGATCCGTCCGACGGACACGCCTGTCATCTGCTGCGACAACACGCTCATAAAGCAGGAACTCGGCTGGGAGCCTGAACACGATATCTACGATACTCTTAAGGAAATGTTCGAGTGCTACCGCAAATGAGAGTCCTTCAGATAGCAAAATACATGTATCCCTTCATGGGCGGCACCGAGCAGGTAACAAGAGACCTGGTCGGTGCGTTTAACGCTGTCGGGGTCGAAAACAAGGTAATCTGCTTCAACGAGGACAGCGCTGACGGCGATGTTGTTACGCACAGGAAAGAGACAGTAACCGATAAGGTCGACAGCGTGGAAGTGCTGCGCGTAGCATCTAAGGCCAAGGTATTGAGCCAGGCCATCGCACCCGAGTACAAGAAGAATCTGACCAAGGTGCTGGATGAGTTTAAGCCCGACGTCATCATCTTCCACTATCCGAATCCCTATGTGGCATCAAAGCTCCTGTCGTACATAAAAAAGAACGGCAAGAACTTCAAACTTTATATCTACTGGCACCTCGACATCACCAAGCAGAAGTTCGTCAGAGCTTTCTTCAGGGGACAGGACAGAGCACTCATCAACGCTTCAGACAAGATCCTCGGCGCGACTCCGATCCACCTTGAGATGTCCAGGTATTCAGCTGAATTCGGAGACAAAAAATACATACTTCCCTACATGATCGCAGATGATACTCTCGTATTGAACGACGAAGAGAAGGAAGTCGCAAAGAAGATCAGGGAAGAGAACAACGGCAAGATAATCGGTTTCTTCATCGGAAGACATGTCGCTTACAAAGGGCTCGACTATCTTATAGAAGCAGTAAAGAAGACCCAATCTGCCAAGCTCCTCATCATCATTGCAGGAGACGGAGAAGATAACGCCAAGCTTAAGGCGCAGGCGGAAGGCGTTGATAAGATAAGGTTCATCGGAAGAATAGACGATTCGACCAAGCGTTCCTATCTGGAAGCATCGGATCTTACGATATTCCCGTCGGTCACAAGGTCGGAGGGTTTTGGTCTGGCCCTTGCCGAAGGTATGTTTTTCGGCAAGCCCGCAATTACATTTACCATCCCCGGAAGCGGCGTGAACTACCTGTGCCAGGATAAGCTTTCCGGCATCGAGTGCCCGCTGATGGATACTGACGCATACGCGAAAGCGCTTGACACGCTCGCGGAAGACGACGCGCTCAGAGCAAAGTACGGCGAGAGCGCAAGGCGCGAGATCCTTGCCAAGTACACCAAGGACAGGTTCATCGCCAATGTTAAGAAACTGCTGGAGGAAGATACATGAAGCTCGGATTCGTGACACCCTGGTACGGAGACAATATCCCGGGCGGTGCTGAAGCAGAGCTCCGCGGCATAGTAAAACACCTTCAGGGCAAGGCGGATGTTGAGGTCCTTACGACATGCGTCGAGAAATTCGGATCCGACTGGAACAAGAACTTCCACAAGGAAGGCCTCACCGAAGAAGGCGGCGTCAAGGTAAGACGCTTCAAGGTAAGAAAGAGAGATGCCAAGGCGTTTGACGACGTGAACTACAAGCTCATGAAGGGCCTTCGTCTGACTGATGACGAGGCGCAGGTCTTCGTTGACGAGATGATCAATTCCGATGACCTCTATGCATATATGGCTGAGCACAAGGATGAATACGATTTCTTTGCATACATTCCTTACATGTTCGGCACGACTTATAACGGCATTAAGACAGTACCGGAAAAGTCGGTCCTGATCCCCTGTCTGCACGACGAGAGTTATATCTACATGAAGCCGTTCAAGGAGGTCTTCCCGACGCTTGCCGGCATGATCTTCCTGTCTGACCCGGAGAAGGATTTGGCAGAGAGAGTATATGACCTCAGCAGCGTCGACGACAGAACACTCGGCGCAGGCGTAAATACTGAATTCGAATCAAGCGCAGACCGCTTCAGAGAAAAGTTCGGGATAACTGACAAGTTCATCCTCTATGCGGGCCGCAAGGACTCCGGCAAGGGCGTGGATGTCCTTATTAAGTATTTCGCGCAGTACAAGAAGAGACATGAGACGGACTTAAAGCTCGTCCTCATCGGAGGCGGCTCTATCGATATCCCGAAGTCTGTAAAAGATGATGTCATTGACCTGGGTTTCGTTGACGCACAGGACAAGTACGATGCATATGCAGCGGCAGAGCTTTTCTGCCAGCCGTCATTCTATGAGAGTTTCTCTATTGTAATAATGGAGAGCTGGCTTGCGGGAAGGCCGGTCATCGTAAACGGCAAGTGCGAGGTCACGAAGAACTTCGCAAGTAAGTCCAACGGCGGACTCTGGTTCGAGAATTATCCCGAGTTCGAAGAGACAGTTAACTATATAATGGAACATGAAGACATCGCTGACACCATGGGTGCCAACGGCAGGCAGTTCGTGCTCGAGAACTTCGCCTGGGATGTAATAACGAAGAAATACCTGGACTTTTTTGAAGGCCTTAGAAGATAAAAGAGAGGACAAAAGCTATGGCAGAATCCGTAAACACCGAAGAGATAATGAATCAGATCCGCGAGAACATCAAGACGCGCGATTATTCGGACTTAGACCTTAACTTCGATGATGTCAATGTTGCAGGTGTATCAAGGGGAGAACTGGACGATCTGAAGTTCGACGAGAACGCATTCGCCGACGAGATTGCGGCGGTCAATACCTTCTACGGAGTAAACTACTATGAGCCCTTGGACGGCAGCGGCCTTAAGCTTGCGTGCAAGAAATTCATCAGGAAGTTCATGAAGCCTGTCGCAGCACCCCTCATTGCAAGACAGAATCTCTACAACAATGCCTCAGCCAAGTCCTTAAGCCAAATATATGCTTATATCAGAGACAAGGACGAAGAGAACAAAGCGCTTAAGGACAAGGTAGATGCCCTTGAGAAGAAAATAGCCGAACTCGAGAAGAAAGCATAATGAGAATAGTACAGATGCTGCCGACGCTCGCATACGGCGACGCGATCGGAAACAACGTAATAGCGATCAACGATGCCCTCATTTCCGCAGGGTACGATACGGACATCTTCGCGGAAGGCATCGACAAGAAGATCCCTTCAGGCACGGCGAAACTCGTATCCTCATACAAGGACGACGAAAATACCATCATCCTCTACCATCTCTCTACGGGTACCGAGCTCAACGAGAAGATAAAGAAGTTCAAGGCAAGAGTGTTCATTGTCTACCACAATGTCACTCCGCCGGAATTCTGGCACGGCTACGACTACGAGCACGAGAAGAGATGTGCGGCGGGTGTCGAGAGCGTAAAGGCGCTTGCGGGGACTCCTGAGTACTGTTTCGCGGATTCCGCGTTCAACAAGTCCGACCTCATCAAGTTGGGCTATACATGCCCGGTGGATGTTCTGCCCATCCTGATCAGATTCTCAGACTATGAGAAGAAACCTGACCAGAGGACAATAGACAGATTAAGTGACGATGTGACGAACATCGTTTTCACCGGAAGAGTCGCTCCGAACAAGAAGCAGCAGGACCTCATCACTTCGTTCTACTACTACCACAAGTTCGTTAACCCGAAGTCGAGGCTCATAATCGCAGGTTCGTTCCAGAACTCGGATATTTACTATCGGAAACTCGAAGCATATACCAAGCAGCTCGGTCTCGAAGGTTCGGTAATATTCACTGGACACATCCCGTTTGACCAGATACTTGCGATCTACAGGACTGCGGATATACTTCTCTGCCTGAGTGAGCATGAGGGCTTCTGCGTTCCTCTCGTCGAGGCGATGTATTTCGGAATACCGATAATCGCATATGACAGCACGGCGATAGCAGAGACACTCGGAGGATCCGGCATCCTCCTGAAGGACAAGGATCCGAAGGTCGTATCCGAAGCGCTCAACCTCGTCGTAACTGACGAGAACTTAAGAAATAAACTCATCGAAGGCGAGAAGGTGCGTCTTGCTGACTTTGATAACGATAAGATCAAGGCAAGGCTCATAGAACTTTTGAAGTCGCAAATTGGGGAGTAACATGGACAGGAAAGTCAGGATCTGTTTTGTAGTTCAGAGATACGGACTCGAGGTCAACGGCGGAGCAGAGCTCCACTGCAGACAGCTCGCCGAGCACATGCGTTCGGAAGGCCGCGAGATCCATGTCGCGACGACTAAGGCCGTCGACTATTCCACATGGAAAAATGCCTACAAGAAGAATGACGAGATCATCAACGATATCCATGTTCACAGGTTCCCCGTAAAGCATGAGAGAGTTCCCGCTAAGTTCGACCAGATCAACTCGAGGTTCCTGTTCTACAAGGAAGCGTTCGACTACGAATCTGAGCGCGAGTGGATCAATCTGCAGGGCCCGGAGTGCCCCAAGCTTGTTAAGTATCTGAAGGACAACAAGGATTACTACGACGTCTTCATCTTTTTCACATACCTGTACTACACGACGGTCATAGGCCTTCCGGAAGTAGCGGACAAGGCTATCCTCATACCGACGGCGCACGACGAGCCGTTCCTCAAGATGAAGCACTACGCAGACCTTTTCAAACTGCCGAGATATTTCTTCTACAACACGGAAGAAGAGAGGCAGATGGTAAATTCCAAGTTCCACAATGAACTCATACCGAGCCAGCTCGGAGGCGTAGGCGTCGATATCCCGGACGATATCGATCCGGAGAGATTCAAGAAGAAATATAATCTCGGCGACTTCCTCGTTTATGTCGGAAGAATAGATGAAGGCAAGAACTGCGGAGAGATGTTCAGATATTTCAGGGCATATAAGCAGAGACATCCGTCCGACTTAAAGCTGGTCCTCATGGGCAAACCCGCGATGGACATCCCCAAAGATGACGATGTCTTAAGCCTCGGTTTCGTGTCGGACGAAGACAAGTTCGATGGTATCGCAGCGGCGAGGATGCTCGTGCTGCCGTCCATTTTCGAGAGCCTTTCGATGGTCGTTCTCGAAGCCATGTGCGTGCACACGAATGTTGTTGTCAACGGCAAGTGCCCAGTTCTCAAAGGCCACTGTGTTAAGAGCAACGGCGCGCTCTACTATGAGAGCTACCCCGAGTTCGAAGGTGTCGTGGACTTCTTCTTAAATGAGCATGAGACCGCCGAGCAGATGAAGATAAACGCATACAATTACGTCCAAGAGAACTATCAGTGGGATGTTATAACGGGCAGGCTCGGCAAGTTCGTCGATAAGATGGTGGAAGGCAAATGAAGACCGTAGTCGTAAACGGCGAAGTATTCTCGACCGGCTTCATGGTCGGCATCCCGAGATATTCCATCGAGATCTTAAGAGAGCTCGATAAGATGGAACTACCCTACGGCATAGAACTCGTTCTTCCCCAAGAGATCGACCTTGGCGTAAAGTTCAACAGGATCAAGACGGTCATCTATAAACCCGGACTCATGAAGTTCGGAAAGTTCGGCAGGGAATACTGGAGAGAGACTGCGTTTACCAAGTACGCGAACAGCAAGGACACGATTGTCCTCGATATCTGCATGATGCTCCAGAGAAAGCGCAACGACATCACCTTCATCTACGACTGCCAGCCCGAGAAGTTCAAGGACAATTACCTCACCAAACCATACTCGAGATACGTGCAGAAGGTAAGGCTTGATCTCAGGCGCAAGGCGGCAGCGAATGCCAAGGTCATCGTTACCGACAGTTACGATGCCCGCCACGACATCTCCGAGGTGTTCGGCGTTTCCGAAGAGAAGATCAAGGTCGTATACTGCGGGTGGCAGCATTTCGCAAGGGTCACTGCAGACGAGACGGTATTTGGTGAGATAGAAGGCATCGAGAAGGGTAAGTATTTCTTTTCCCTCGGCAGCCGTTACAAGCACAAGAACATGGACTGGGTCTTTGCCGCGGCAAGGCAGAACCCCGGATATAAGTTCGTGGTAACAGGCCACAACACGCTTGCAGACTACTCTAAGGACATCGAGAACAGCGCTCCGGAGAACGTTATCTTCACAGGGTTCTTATCAGACGAGAAGGTAAAGGCTCTCATGGCTCACTGCAAGGCATTCATCCAGCCTTCATTAAGCGAAGGCTTCGGCATGCCGCCTCTTGAAGCTGCTAGTGCCGGCGCAAAGGACCTGATCGTATCGAACATCACTGCGCTCCCCGAAGTCTACGGAGAATATGCGCACTACATAGATCCGACTAATTATGAGAATATAGATATGGACGAGATCCTGGCTACGGATGCAAAAGATCCGCAAGATCTTCTGGACAAATACAGCTGGGAGAAGTCCGCACAGCAGGTCAAGGCACTGATAGAAGAGTTCCAGGAAGGCTGATATGAACGACGGGAAAGACAAGATCGATCTTTATACCGGGCTCATAATGAGCGCAGAGCAGAAGGCTTTCTTCAGCGAGATGGAGAATGCGGACTTAAGGCTCAGGCTCATGAAGGCAAACGAGCTGCTCGAACTGACGAAGAATCATCCTCTGGACAAGACGGCCGAACCCGAATCCAAATCAGGCAAACTTCTTTTCCGCAACAACGCTTCGAAGGCGGCTATAACATCGCCGGAGTTCCGTCATGATTTTACTTTCGGCGGAAGGGCGGTCTTTGATGAAGAACTGCTGGAACTCCAGAGAAAAGATGCGTTCACGGGCATCAAGTTCAGCTTTACTGCTGATGCCACAGGCTGTGATTACAGGCTTCTTCTTGAGACGCTGTCTTCCATTTCCGGCCAGACCTATCAGAACTATGAGGTCGTGATCACGGATAACTCGGACAAGAAGCATTTCCACATAAGCAAGATACTTGGAAACGCCGCAAACTCTCTCGGAGGCAGGCTTAAGGTAAACAGCGAACCTTCGGGTGACTTTGTCGTAGAGATGCGCCCCGGAGATCTCTTGCATCCTTCTGCACTCTATCTGATGGCAAAGAAGATCACTGAAGATACCAATGCGGTCTATGCAGATATTGCAGGTTTTGAGGATTACCCCCAGAACGTCAGTGAAGGTTATCCTCTCTACGGTCCTTTTGACGAAGTAAAGCCTGCGGTTAAGCCTATAGCGGCAAGAAAGGGCGCAGAAGGCGGCAAGGCCGTTCACATACCTGCCGTGCTTTATTACGCCAGAGGCGCGAAACTCTTCTACGAACTGCCACAGGAAAGGGCAGGGGTACAAGGCTCGCCTCTCGTATCGATCATCATCTGCAACAAGGACCACAAGGATATCCTCGAGCGCTGCATAAGCTCGATCGAAGAGAAAACAACATGGAATAACTACGAGATAATCATCTGCGAGAACAACAGTACCGAAGACGATATCCGTGAATACTATAAAAGCCTTGAGAGCGATACCAAGGTAAGAGTAATCACCTGGGAAGGCGGTGCGGAGTTTAATTTCTCGGCACTTAACAACTTTGCTGCAGAAAGCGCCAAGGGCGAATATCTCGTCTTCCTGAATAACGATACCGAAGTGATCGAAGGCGGATGGATAGAGGCTCTGCTCGAATCTGCACAGAAGGAAGGAGCAGGTATAACAGGTTGTCTTCTCGTCTATCCCGACGATACCATCCAGCACGCTGGCATGTGCATGTCAGGCGGGGATGTGTTCCATCTGGGAATGCACGAGACGGTCACATATCCCGGCTATCTCGGATGCTACGCAAGGCCCCGCGAGGTGTCTTCCGTTACGGCTGCATGCATGATGGTAAGCAAAGCCGTATGGGATAAACTCGGAGGCTTTGACGAGGAATTCAAGGTCGCATATAACGACGTCGATCTCTGCCTCAGGGCAAGAGCAGAAGGATACAAGATAGAGTACACACCGTATGCCAAACTCTACCATCACGAAGGTAAGAGCAGAGGCTTCAGAAGACTTGATGAGAAGACTATCAAGGTCGAGCAGGAAGAGAGGATGATGTTCCTCAGAAAGCATCTTGTAATAACCTTGTCTGATCCGTTCTACAGCCCGAACTTCCTGCCTGACGGACACTGCCTGGAAAAGCTTCCGGAGCAGTCTGACAGGATGCTCGGAAAGATCCTCTGGCAATATAAGGACATCCCGTTCTTCATAGACGGCAATTGCCCTTCGTCTATAGCGAGACAGGCTGTATACGTTGCTTCCGTTATCCTCGGAAAGACAAAAGACATCAGTCTCACCTTTGGTGATGAGACAGCATCTGAATATATCCTGTTCACCGACCTGGGCAACATTGACAGCATTGGTGCAGGTTCTGTCTTCCTTGCCGCCATAGGTGGCATTGCAGTCATCGGTGTGGGTATCAAATCTGACGGCAGCGAAGAATTCACATGGAAGTCGGGAAGGCTTCTGGCAACGGGATTCCACGCGCCTGAGGGCGAGACAAGCTGGACCTGCGAAGCAGAGACTACCATAACGCTTCCGTGCCTGACTAAGGCAGATCATGAATTCACGATCCTTCAGGGTGCACAGATCCCGTTAGGCCCCCTCGGTCTTACGGAGTTCCCGCTGGAAGTCAGGATCAACGACGGCTTTAAGACCGTCATTACCATTAACGAAGAAAACAACGGCAAAGACCTCACCTTTGATGTCCCTGCCGATGCGATATGTGACGGCATGAATAAAGTGACCATGACCACATCCATGTGGAGCCCAACAGATTACGGCGCTCCCGATGCAAGAAGACTCGGGTTCTCATGCCGCGGTATCAGGGCAGTAAATAAGAATGTGCTATAATTGGCGGGTTTATGGATAAGAGAAGTGCGAACGTAAAGACATCAGTCATCAAGGAGCTCCTGGACAACAAGGGGCTTACGTTCAAGCTTGCCAAAAACGACTTGAAGAACAGATTTGCCGGCTCGTACTTAGGTACGATCTGGGCGTTCGTCCAGCCGGTGGTAACGATATTGCTGTTCTGGTTCGTTTTCGAGAAGGGTCTTCATGCAGGTCCGCAGGGCCTGAGGGAAGGCATTCCGGTCCCGTTCATCCTGTGGCTTACCGCAGGTCTCGTGCCGTGGTTCTTCTTCCAGGATTCGGTCATCTCCGGAACAAATACTCTCTATGAATATGCATTCCTTGTAAAGAAAGTCGTGTTCAGTATAGGCATCCTGCCGGCCGTTAAGGTAATCTCGAACCTGTTCGTGCACATTGCTTTCGTCGGAATAATGCTGATCATCTACATAGCGATGGGAATGCCGCCGGATATCTATGCAGTACAGATAATCTATTATTCGTTTGCGATGTTCTGCCTCGCTCTCGCCGTCGTCTATACGACCAGTGCACTGTGCGTGTTCTTCAAGGATCTTGCAAACATCGTAGGCATACTCATGCAGGTCCTCATGTGGTCGACTCCGATCATGTGGAATATCGATGCAATGAATCCTTCTCCGGTGCTGGGCTTTATCTTAAGGCTCAACCCGATGTTCTATATAGTCCAGGGCTACAGGGATTCGATGATAGGCGGCGTATGGTTCTTCGACAAGCCGTACCTCACATTATATTTCTGGGTTCTCACACTCGCGCTCTTCCTTATCGGAACGACGGTGTTCAGAAGGCTCAGAGTACATTTCGCAGACGTGCTGTAAAAGGTGAGATATGGAAAACGAATACGCGATTAGAGTTAAGAATATCACCAAGAGATACAAGCTGTTCGAGAGAAACCGCGACCGTGTCAGGGATGCTTTAGGTTTAGCAGGCAAGAAGCAGCTTTATAAGGATCTTTATGCGCTCAAGGATCTGTCGTTCGACATCAAGAAGGGCGAGTCGGTGGGTATCATCGGCGTCAACGGCGCAGGCAAATCCACCATCTTAAAGATAATCACGGGAGTGCTCACTCCATCCGAAGGTGAGGTTGAGATAGGCGGAAGGATATCTGCTCTCCTGGAGCTCGGTGCGGGCTTTAACCCCGAATATACGGGTCTTCAGAATGTCTATCTCAACGGCACCATGATGGGTTTCTCCAAAGAAGAGATCGACAAGCGCCTCCAGTCCATACTGGACTTCGCTGACATCGGAGACTTCATCAATCAGCCAGTAAAGACTTATTCTTCGGGTATGTTCGTAAGACTTGCATTTGCAGTCGCCATCAACATCGAACCCGAGATCCTCATAGTAGACGAGGCACTGTCGGTAGGAGATGTCTTCTTCCAGACGAAATGCTTCCACAAGTTTGAGGAGTTCCGCAAGGCGGGCAAGACGATAATCTTCGTATCCCACGACCTCGGCAGCATAAGACGTTACTGCGACAAGGCGATATTGCTCAACCACGGCGAAAAGATCAGCGAAGGTACGCCTGCAGAGGTTATCGATATCTACAAGAGAGTTCTCGCGGGACATTTCGAGGAGTTCGATGATCAGGACAAGCCGTACACGGTTCCCGATTCATCTGCAGCAGAAGGCGATTGGAAGAAGAACTACGAGATCAACCCGTCTCACGATGAATACGGCGATAAGGATGTCGAGATAATCGACTTTGCGGTCATAGACTGCAAGGGCAAATACACCAGCGTCCTGACCAAGAACGATCCGTTCAAGATCAAGGTCAGGATAAGGGCGAACAGGCCCGCAGACGAGCCTATCGTCACATACACGATCAAGACCATGAAGGGTACGGATATCACGGGTACCAACACCATGTTCGAAGGCTACAGCCTTGGCCATATGGACCCCGGTGATGAGAAGATCGTAACCTTCACGCAGAAGATGAATATTCACGGAGGACAGTATCTGCTGTCGATAGGATGTACCAGATTCGAAGGAGACGAACTCAAGGTGTTCAACAGGCTCTATGACATCATCTGCCTGTCCGTCGTCTCCGAGAAGGATACGGTCGGGTTCTACGATATGAACTCTAAGATTGAGATAGAATAGTTTTCCTTCCTCGCTAAGGTCCTCCGCACTTCGTTTGTGCGGAAATCGCTCGGAAGAAATACTATTCATAACCAGGGGAGAAAGATGGATTCAGTTAAAGTGCTAAAGGACATAATTGAATCAGGCAAGAATATAGAAGATGCCGTATTGGAACAGTCCGATTGGGACGTGTTCTATCATCTCTCTGAAACACGAAAGAATATTCTCTCTTGGTTTGATCTTAAGCAGGATGCAAATGTCCTTGAGATAGGTGCCGAATGCGGTGCGCTGACCGGTCTTTTGTGCGAGAAAGCTAAGCATGTTACTGCCATAGATCCGTCGAAGGAATACTGCGAAACAAATGCATTAAGGAACAGATTCGATAATCTCGATATCATCACAGGAAAGTTCAAGGATATCAAGTTCGACTGTGCGTTTGACTATGTCACGATGATCGGTGCTTCCGTAAAAGAAGTTAAGGATGCTGTCAGCAGAATTGCACCTTTGATTAATGTCGAAGGCATAGTAATTATTGCAGGAGAAGGCGATCCTGATGCTTATATGAAACTGCTTAACAAGGCAGGTCTTACAAGCATCAAGACATACTATCCCAAGCCGGATTATATTACGACTCTTGAGATATCTTCTGATGCAGGTGACAGCGGTTCGTTCCTCTTATTCGCAGGCAAGGAGCCGGTTACGATCGACATATCATTCATCAAGTTCGCATGCCTTAGAAAGCCTGAATTCAGGATATTTACAGCGCTTGCAAAAGATGGCGTCATCAAGAGTCCCATGACTGAAGCAGCTTCGGATCACATCAGAAAACTTGCTTCAAACAGGGATAGAGTTGCAGATGTGTATAACCGGATCACACCCGTGGAATGTGAGATCAGGGACGGCTCTGCCGTGTTCCCGTTAATCAGCGGAGAGACGCTTACGATTGAATTCATGGATGCTGTCTTTGATTACAAAGAACCGCTGTCTGATTTTGTCGTAACGGACAGTTTCAAAGCAGTTTTCGGCGACATGGAGATCCCGGCCGGAGAGAAGGCATATCCTGTAATCAATGTGGACTCAAATCTTGATAACTTCATGCTCAGCAACGGTAAGATCTATTGCTTAGACTATGAGTGGATCTTTGATTTCCCGGTGCCGGTAAGATTCGTGAAATACAGGCTTCTGTTCTATGCCGGGATCGCCCCGGAGAAATTTGCGGAATACGGTTTTACCGACGATGATGTCAAGCTGTTCCATTCGATGGAGATAGCGTTCCAGCAGTATGTGTCGGGTGAGGATTTCAAGTATATCGTGACCTCTAAGTTCTCAAGACCAGAGCCTCAGAGGAAGAAACATTTCTGGGAGAGATAGATTGCAATATCCTGAAAGGAAACATATCATTACACTATGATTGTGATATCAACAATTAGAGCAGTTTTGGTGCTGTTGATCGTATTCGGAGTCTGGCCTCTCTTGCTGGGTGCTGCGCTCGGTTTGAAGCGCAATATCGACAGGTTCATAACAGGTTTCTGTGCAGAACAGGCTCTGTTCTTCCTCGTGTATATTCCCGCGATACTGATGGGCTGGTCATCGATGACACTTACTGTTGTTGGAGCCGCAGTCATAACTTTGGCGGGCGTTGCCGGTGCCGGTCTGAGAATGACCAAGACCACGGAAAAGAAGGAGTTTATGGCTCTGACAAAGCCGGATTTCTCGTTTTTTAAGAACCCTTGTTTTGATATTGCACTTGTGATCGTTATCTATCAGATCATCAGATACATCGTCAAACAGCCGTACATATATGGTGATGACACTACATACATCACCATGATCACCCAATTCGTCGATACGAATGCCATCTACACCAAAACATGGGCCGGACAGATAGATCCCGTACCTCTGAGCGGGATCAGCTTCAAGTATGTGTTCACATCCTACTACCCGTATATTGGCATGATATCCATCCTTTCAGGACTTCATCCGCTGATCCTGTGCAAGACGGTGATCCCGATATTCTACCTTCCGATCCACTATCTGATCATCTGGAGGATAGGCAAGTATCTCTTCGGAGGAAAAGGAGATGAGAAGGCCGGTAATTCAAAGCTTTCGGTCTTTATGTTCTTCTATGTCCTCCTCATCGAATTCGGACAGATATCTTACTACACGATGAGCAGACGCCTTACGATCTGGGTGTGGAATTCCAAATCTGATTGCTTCTGCCTGCTCCTGGTACCATTGTTCTTCTATACTTATCTGCTTTTGACAGAACATGAAGAGACGGAGAAGATCTTGGGCAAGACCAAACTCTTCTACAGGCAGCTTCTCATTATGATCATCGCCATTGCCTGCAATTCGGCAACACTAATGGGCCTTATAATGTCCGCGATAGTTATGGGTTTGTGGTTTATCATCACGGCTTTCAGACAGAAGAAACCATCTGTCTTCTTTACAAGCCTGTGGACACTTGTTCCGCATGTAATAACGGTATTGCTCTTGTTGATGTTTATGGGATGGAAGATCTGACGTGTCAGCCGTATATGAGTGGGTTAGAGACAACGTAGTCAATGCTTTCAACTTCGTTTCCGGAGAGTATTGGAGCAACAATTTTGTTGTCTATGTTCTGTTCATTGCCTGTCTTACATTACTGTTCCTGGGCAAAGGAAAAATAAAGAGGGGATATGACAGCCTTGCCGTATATTCCGTGTTGCTGATAACGCTGTTTTTGCTTAATCCGCTTGCACTGAGGATCTACGGCGATATCCGTGAAGCATTTGTCCTGTTGCCGATGGGCGTAATGATCTCCTGCGTTATCTCGTCAAAGAGTACCGAACTGGTCAGCAAGGCAAAGAAGACGGCCGTGATAATCAGCCTGACAGCTCTTATCATCATTGCCGGATTGGTCATGCGGACCGAGGATATGGTAAGCTCCGTTAATTTCTACAAGGTGGATGATCAGGGCATCATTACGGCTCAATACATTCTTGACGATTGTGCCGACAAACCGGTAACGGCCTGCTATGTCTTAAGAGATGACGAGAATCACGGTGCAGATGTGTCTGCATATGAGGCGGCTGTCCAGTACTCCGGAAAGATATTTGCGGTCAATGCCGCTCCTGCAGATGAGCAGATATGGAATGAAGCAGACTATATCGTGATAAGCAATGACTTGCTCGGCGCAATGAACATAACCGGTTTTGATACCGTTGCAGATGCCGGTTCTTATACTGTTTTGAGCAAAGCCTGAATTGAGCAGATTGCCTATTTATTAGTGCAAGAGCTTATTCCTAATGAACAATTTGGGGTACTCCGGTCCGTTGATTGTAGGGGAAGTCATGTTATAATACACTAGTTATTATAATATGCTTATTAAGGAGCAAACCAGATGGATTCGAATACGCATCAGACAGTAGAGATCAATCTCAGGGATTTGTTTTTTGTAGTACTTAAGAAATTAGGCATTATATCACTTGTAGGAATCATATTGGCAGGCGCACTCTTTGCCTACAAATATATCTCCAGCTCCAATGATGCTAATGTTCTTGATGTCTCGGCAAAACTCGACGGCGAGACCGATATTGAATATTCGGACAGAGTAAAGAATGTCAACCATGCTGAAGACATAATCAACAGCATTGAAGTTCTTAACAACCAGATCGACAGCCAGCGTGTATATGTGGCAGATTCGATCCTAATGCAGATCGATACCGAGAAGGAAGCTGTCACGACGGCAAGTTTTCTGATCTCTGTCGATGACAACCTTACAACGGGACTTGATAATGCTTTGGCTCTTTCCTATGAACAGGATATCGAGACCGGTGAATATCTCAATGGTCTTGCAGATGAAGTGGGAACAAAGCAGGGATACCTTGTTGAACTGATCAAGGCAGACACTAGTTCTTCTGATTCGGTTGTTGTTAATACTTCGGGTGAATTCGGCAGTGCCGGCATACTTAAGATCACAGTCATCGGTCCGTCTACGGACTATACCGATAAGATCATGGACGAGATCCTTGAAGAGATCAATGTAAAATCCGTCGAGCTTAATGCATCGATGGCTCCCCATACCATCACGCTGTCAGCAAGACAGAGTTCGTACATAGTCGATAATACGACCAGAGATCTGCAGTACAGTGTTACGAGCAGATTCGAAACACTGCAGAAGCAGATTGATTCTTACGATGATTCTCTTGATGATATTGCTTCCGATCTCGGAGTAGACAATAAGGACAGCTTGTATAAGTATTTCACATACAATGATGACAGCTGGAGCGGATCAGCGTTGGGTTCAGCGATCAAGTTTGCTGTCATAGGATTCGTTATCGGTGCTTTCCTTGTTGCTTGTGTTATAGTCATCGACTATATCTTCGGCAAGAAGTTCTCCACTCAGTCCAAGTTCTTTTCAAGATTCCCCGGCATCAACAAGATCGGTGTGGCTAAGCCTGCAAAGAAGGGCTCGGCATATGCCAAGGCAATCGATATCAAGACCGGTGATGATAATCATCTGTCTGACGAGAACAGCGTAAAGCTTATGTCTGCCAATGTTAAGAATCTGACAAGCGGAATGGACAAGGTGCTGTTCACGGGAACTGCAGATACTGAGAAGGTCAAAGAACTGGTTAAGGCTCTTAATATCAAAGCAGATGTTAAGGCAAGCATCTTTGAAGATCCTTCATGCCTGGAATCAATTGCTGATTATGACGGCATCATTCTTGTTGAGCAGAGGGACTATTCCGACCGCAAGCTTATAGCCGAGGAACTGGAGCTCATCTCCAATGCCGATACGAAACTGATCGGTGCTATTGTCCTCTGATGACAACGCAAATCTATTAAGGAACGTGATAACAATGGATAACAACAAGACCAAGACAGCTATGGGAAGCCAGTGGATACTTAGGGCTTTCGTTGTAGCTATACTGGACATTATCCTGATTGCTGCCAGCTTTTTTGCAGCTCTTCTCATAAGGTTCGATCTGAAATACTCTGAGATCGAGCCGCAGTTCATTCAGTCATATCTCAAGGTAGTACCGTTCTGTATTGCAGGTGCGGTACTGCTTTTCATTTTGTTCAAGCTCTATAACAGCATATGGCGCTTTGCTTCGATATCGGAACTTGAGCGCATGGCAAAGGCATGGATCGTTTTCACGATCGTGGCTGCTGTCATCGTGATCGTTGACGAACGCATCAACGGCATAAGACGTCTCCCGATCTCAGTCTGGATAATGGGCATTATCTTCGGATTCATGTTTACTACGGCTTTGAGATTCGGCTACAGATTCTTAAGGTTCATGACCAAGGTCAACACAAGGGGCAAAGACGGTGCGAATGTAATGATCATCGGCGCCGGTGCCTGCGGAAAAGACGTTATCCATGAATTCATGATGAGTCAGCACCTCAACGCGAAAGTCTGCTGTGCCATTGACGATAACCCCACCAAGAAGGGAAGAGAATTAGACGGCGTGCCGATCGTCGGCAACAGATACGATATCCCCAAGATGGTCGGTAAGTATCAGATCGATGAGATCATCTTTGCCATCCCTGATGCAAGGGGCGTCGACCGCAAGGATATCCTCGACATCTGTTCTTCCACAGGCTGCAAGGTCAGGGTCATTCCCGGCATCTATCAGATGATCGAGGGATCGGTAACGGTCAATTCCCTTAGAAGTGTCCAGATCGAAGACCTTCTCGGAAGAGATCCGGTCAAGGCCAACATGAAGAGCATCCGCACATACATAACAGGCAAGACTGTCATGGTCACGGGCGGAGGCGGATCCATCGGTTCCGAGCTGTGCCGCCAAATCGCGAAAGCGGAACCCAAGCTCCTCATCATCTTTGATATCTACGAGAACAACGCATTCTGGATCGAGCGTGAGCTCCGCGAGAAATACGGCGACAAGCTCAACATGATCGCTCTCATCGGTTCAGTAAGGAATACGAACAGAGTCAATTCGGTAATGGAGAAGTATCATCCCGAGATCATATTCCATGCTGCAGCGCATAAGCATGTACCGCTCATGGAAGGCTCTCCTAACGAAGCGATCAAGAACAATGTCGGCGGTACTTACAAGATGGCACAGGCTGCTGCCAAGTGGGGTGTTGAGCGTTTCGTCCTCATCTCCACTGATAAGGCCGTTAACCCCACGAATATCATGGGTGCTTCCAAGAGAATCTGCGAGATGGTCATCCAGATGATGGACAGGAAAGCACAGAAGATGTTCGACAAAGGCGAGATAAAGGTAAGGACGAACTATTCTGCCGTAAGATTCGGAAATGTCATCGGATCCAACGGATCAGTCCTTAAGATATTCGAACAGCAGATCGCAAAGGGCGGTCCGGTCACGGTTACCGACAAGAACATCATCCGTTTCTTCATGACGATACCTGAGGCAGTAGCTCTTGTTATGGAATCAGGTGCATATGCAAGGGGCGGCGAGATTTTCGTTCTTGATATGGGTGAGCCGGTCAGGATCGATGATGTTGCAAGAAAGATGATCAAACTCTCAGGACTTGTTCCCGATGTTGATATAAAGATCGAGTATACCGGTCTGCGTCCGGGCGAGAAACTCTTCGAAGAGAGACTCATGGACGAAGAAGGCCTCAGAAAGATGGAAGAGAATCCCGAGATCTCCGTTGCCGAACCCATCCCCATGGATGATGAAGAGTTCGTAAGACAGCTGACAGATCTTGATGCGGCTGCAAAGGCGGAATCTGACGATATCCGCAGGATCGTTTCCGGAATTGTTAAGACATACAAGTACAAGAAGGATTGATCGGACTTGATGTACAACAAACTTGACGAAGGTAATCCATATTTTAACGGTGAGTATGCTTCAAAGGTGGAGCATAAAGTAACCATATATGAGAAGGTCACGAAGCCTGTTATAGATCGTGTCCTGGCTTTCTTGGGTCTGGTGTTGCTTTCACCTGTGTTCCTCATCCTTACGCTTGCCGTTGTGATAGATGATCCGGGCACGATCACTTTCTCTCAAAAGAGAGTCGGAAAGGGCAGACATTTCTTCAGACTCCATAAGTTCAGATCAATGAAGATGAGCACACCTCATGATGTTCCGACTCATCAGCTTGAGAATCCCGAGCAGTACATTACCCGTGTCGGAGGCTTCCTTAGAAAAACAAGCCTCGATGAGCTGCCGCAGATATGGGATATCTTTACGGGAAAGATGAGCATAATAGGACCCAGGCCTGCACTTTGGAATCAGTTTGACCTTGTTGCAGAGCGCGACAAGTATGCTGCCAATGATATCAAGCCCGGTCTTACGGGCTGGGCTCAGATCAACGGCAGGGACGAACTTGAGATCCCCGTAAAGGCTAAGCTCGATGGTGACTATGTCCGCGCATTGGAGCAGGGCGGATTCAAGGCTTTTGCTTTTGATGTTAAGTGTTTCTGGGGAACGATCTTCAGTGTGGCAAAAGGTGAAGGCGTCGTTGAAGGCGGCACAGGCGAGATGAAGAAGAAAGAAAACGAGAATGAATAAACGATTGTTGGGAAAAACCGGTATTGAACTCTCCGAAGCAGGCTATGGTGCAGCTGCTCTTTTTGGCAAGGATGTACTGGGAAAGCAGGGAATAACCGAAGAACAGGCATATGAGCTTATAGCCGCTTCGATAAAAGAGGGTATTACATTCTTTGATACCGGCATTAATTACGGCTACTCGGAAGAGAGACTTGGCCGTTGTATTTCTTCTGCGGTTAAAGACGGTCTTACCAAGCGCGAGGATCTGATAATCGAGACCAAGTGCGGAGAGACGGTCAACCCCGATGGCAGCTACGGGAGTATGGATTGGTCTTCTGATTGGCTGAAAAAATCATTAGAGATCAGCATGCAGCGTCTCCAGGTTGACTATATCGATCTGTTTGCCATGCATGGCGAATGCGAGAAAGAAAAAGTCGAAGATGTAATACAGACATTTGAAGACATGAAGAGACAAGGCTTGATCAGAGCTTATGGCATAAACACTTTCAATACCGGGTTCCTTGAATGGATCGCAGAGGAAAAATGCTTTGACTATGTGATGCTCGATTACAACATCATCAAACAAGACAGAGAACCACTCATAGATAAACTGACATCAAACGGAATCGGTGTAATAGCAGGAATGGCATTAGGCCAGGCTTTGTTTTCCAGAAAAGTGTTCAGGATCAAGAACAGAAATGACTTGTGGTATATGCTCAGAACCATGGCACATTTCAGATCGAATCTGTCGAAGAGCAAGGATTTCAGATTCCTTACTCAAAATGAGGAGTTTACGGGAAACCAATTGGCTTTGAGATATGTTTTGGATAATCCGAATGTATCTTCCGCTGTGTTTACAACAACCAGCATTGAGCATCTGATGGAGAACCTGAAGGCAACGGAGATCGTTATGCCAGACGAATTGCGCAAACAGATAAAGGATAGGGCTTAACTGATAATGACGAACCAGGTTACAGACATTACAGGCAAAAAGATTCTGTTCTTCTCACCGGCATTCTTTGCTTACGAGAACATGATCGCCGACAAGATGCGCGAGATGGGCGCCGAGGTCGATATGTACGATGTCAGGTCTGTTACCGGAGCTTTCCAGAGGGCCCTGCTCAAGATATCTCCTGCCATCTTCAACGGAAGATCCAAGAGATACTATGAGTCCATTATCGAGCAGAACAAGGATAAGGACTATGACTATATCCTGATCGTCAAATGCGATATGACGCCTGAATCGATCCTTAAGAAGTTCAGGGAAGTATATCCCAATGCAAAAATGTGCCTGAACCTTTGGGATTCCATCGACAACATTCCCGGCGTTACAAAGAAATTCAAGTACTTTGACACAATGCATTCTTTTGATCCGGTCGATTGCAAGAAGGTCGAAGGGCTCAAATTAAGACCATTGTTTTTCGGTGATGCGTTCAGGAAACCTGCCCGTGAGGGACAGTATAAGTACGACATCAGTTTCCTCGGCACGGTCCATTCTGACAGATTTGCGGTAGTGAAGGCGGTCAGGGAGATTGCAAATGCTGCAGGCTTGTCTCAATACTGGTTCCTGTACCTTCAGAGCAAGTTCATCTACAAGCTTTATAAGCTGACAAAGAAAGAGTTCAAGGGAACGACGGAGGCGGATTTCTCTTTTGACAAGAGATCTGCATCTGAGATAGCTGAAGTGGTTGACGAGTCAAGGATCATACTCGATATCCAGCATCCGAAGCAGACAGGTCTGACGATGAGGACGATCGAGATGATCGGAATGAATAAAAAGCTCATCACCACAAACAAGACGATAACGGAATACGATTTCTATAACCCGAACAATATCGCTGTGATCGACAGACACGACGTGAAGATAGATATGGACTTCTTGCAGAAGCCGTATGAGCCCCTTGATCCTGCTGTATATGAGAAATACTCATTGACCAGCTGGATCTTAGAAGTATTGCGTTGAGGAGAACGAACATGAGCAATCTGTATTCACCGTCTGAATTCATTAAGAACGCATACTCCCTTGTGATGACTAAGCTGACTCTCAGTGGTGCCAGGCTTGTGAGAAGGCCTGTGTATATCCGCGGAAGAAGATCGCTTTCCGGCTGCAAGGGCCTTACGACCGGCAGATTCTGCAGGTTTGATCTTGAAGGATCAAAGAAGACTCTGTCCATCGGCGACAACTGCGAGATGGGAGAGCTGACTCACATTGTGGCTCACGAGAATGTCAGCATCGGTAACAATGTGCTGATAGCTTCCAAGTGTTTTATCAGTGATACCAATCACGGTATATACAAAGGAGAAGAGCAGAGCAGCCCTGATACACCTCCTAATGCAAGACCGCTTGTAATATCTCCGGTATCAATCGGCAATAATGTCTGGATCGGCGAGAACGTTGTGATACTGGCAGGATCCAAGATCGGCGACGGCTGCGTGATCGGCGCCAACAGCGTGGTAAGCGGGGAGATAGATGCAGGCTGCATTGCAGCGGGTACACCTGCACGAGTGATAAAGAGATACGATCCTGAAAGCAAAAAATGGATCAAGGAGAATAAAGCAATATGAAGATTCTAGTTACCGGAGCAAACGGCTATCTCGGCCAGGGCATCGTAAAGAAACTGATCGAAGACGGCAACGAAGTTGTTGCAGCTGATTTCAGCACGGAGCATGTTGATGAAAGAGCCGTAAGGGTAGATTGCAACATGTTTTCCGTAGATGATCCGTATGAGTTTTTCGGAAAGCCGGATGTTCTGCTTCACCTGGCCTGGAGAGACGGTTTTGTACACTACAGCCTGAACCACATTAATGATCTTCCCGACCACTATTCTTTCCTTCAGAAGATGGTGGATGCCGGTATAGGTCAGATTGCTGTCATGGGTTCCATGCATGAGGTTGGTTTCTTCGAAGGTTCCATCAACGAGAACACACCCTGTCATCCCATGAGCCTGTACGGCATAAGCAAGAATGCTCTTAGAAACTGTGTCGAGATGCTCTGCCATAACAAGAATATCGTTTGGCAGTGGCTGCGCGGATACTACATCGTCGGCAACAGCCGGTACGGAAGCAGTATCTTCTCGAAAATAACCGCTGCCGCAATGGAAGGAAAGACGGAGTTCCCCTTTACCATGGGACAGAACCAGTTCGACTTTATTGACTATGAAGAATTTTGCACTAAGGTAGCCGCTTCCGTCGAGCAGAGTAAGGTTATAGGCATTATCGAGATCTGCTCCGGCAGACCGGAGAAGCTTGCCGACAGGGTCGAGCGATTCATCAAAGAGAATAATTACGATATCAAGCTCCAGTATGGAGCATTCCCCGACAGACCATACGATTCCAAGGCGGTCTGGGGTGACAGCGGTAAGATCGACAAGATTCTTGAGGAGAAGGGCAACGCTTAATGAAAGCCTATAATTTCAGTGTATGCATGGCTACTTATAACGGAGCCGAATTCATAACTGAACAGATCGATTCCATTTTGGCGCAAATGGATGAGAACGATGAACTCATCATCAGTGATGACGGTTCATCCGATGATACATGCGAGATCGTCAGAAGATACACGGAATCTGACGGCAGGATCAAGTTGGTCGCAGGTCCGAAGATGGGATTCTCATGCAATTTCGGAAACGCCGTAGCCAACGCCCGTAACGAGATCATCGTCTTTACTGACCAGGATGACATATGGGCCGAAGGCAAACTGAGCACGATTGAAGAATGCTTCATTAAGGATCCGGAATGCACGACCATTCTTCACGATATGTCGACGTTCATTACCGATCCGGCAAAAGACGAAGGCAAGATCGTGATCGAATATCATAAAGGTACGCTCAGGAATATAGCGTTCAGCTGCTACTGGGGCTGCTGCATGGCGGTAAAGAGAGAGTTCATCAACAGATTTATGCCGTTCCCGGATTACTGTGTCGGACACGATCAGCTTACAGGCATCATGTCTGAGAAATACGGAAAGACCGATTACATTGATAAGAAACTCATCATGCACCGCATCCACGCGCATAACACCTGCGGAAAGAGCAGCATCAAAAATGCCATAGTATTCAGATGCAAGCTCTTCGGCAATTACCGTTTTGCCAATCGCAAGTACAAGTCATTTATCAAGGAAAGAGCCTAATGCAAGTAAGAGACATAAGTAAAATCAGGATAAACCATCTGACTATACTTGCATTTGTCATGTATATTCTCCTGTTCGACCTCGTCCTCGGAGGTTCCGGTAATGTGTTTGCCGTAGGTCCTTTGAGCGTGCGTAAAGTCTTCGTTGTAATAGCTGTTGGTCTTCTGGTCATTGATGCATTTATCAACGGACTTAAACTGAACAGGGAAGCATTGCTGGCATTGGGATTCATTATATATCTGGTATTCAGCTGGGCTTGGGGAGTCGTCCGCGGCAACAACATGTCATTTGCAACGGACGAACTGTTTGGATATTTCTCGCTGTTGTTGATACCAGTCTACTTCACCTGTTTTTCCAGAGACGAGATAAGCATTGTGACTTATATGAAACTGTTCAGAGCTCTTACCATACTGCTGTCTCTGATAGCGATTGGAGTCTGGGGAATATGCTTCGTCGGCGGCGGTTCAGTATCGTTAAGCATATACAGTGTTCTGACACGCCTTAATTACGGATATCTGTCATATGCAGGAAGCATCCCGAGGCTTTTCTTCAAAGGACATGTTTTCATATGCATCGGCTCCCTGTTCAGTATTTATAATATGTTTACCAAACGGGTAACCTTGAAGGAAGTCATTGTATTGGGCATATACTTGGCAGCGATATTGGTCTCTTTTACCACGGGCTTCCTGGTATTCGCTAGTCTTGTTACATTCATCATCTTCATTCACTGCTCTTCAAAAGATGCAAGGAAAGCAGTTATCCCCGTAGTTATTCTTATTCTGCTTGTTATAGTAGTCATTCAATCCGGCGCCATCGATGCACTTAAAGACAGATTCTCCAAGAGCAGCAACGACGGACTTGTATCTGCAAGCACAAAGGGTACGGAGTTCTTTGTGTTGATAGACGAGTTCACAAGATCCCCGATCATCGGATCCGGACTCGGAGGAGAGTTATCAGAGTACTATGCGCTCCTATCCAAGTACACGTTCCGTTTCGAGATAATGTGGCTTGAACTGCTGTTCCATACGGGACTTGTCGGCTTTGGCCTGTATGTCACGCTGATTGTGGTTACATTCATAGACATGTTCAAAGAATATAAAGCCAAGAACAATGTTTATTGCTATGTCCTGTCCATGGGCTTGCTCTTCCTCTGCATGGAAACTTGTACAAACCCGTTTATGAATAATGCGATCGGCATCGGGTTCCTGGCAATCTGTGCCGGTCTGGCCAACAGTAATAACTTTAAGAAAGCTGAAGTGACAGGAACGGGGGGCGTGTAAGTCATGCTTCTTTATGTTGTTTGCGTCATATATAACGATCATCTTGAAAAGAGCGTCTCCTGGAAGAGCTTTCAGTCGCTAATGGCGGAAAACGAGAATGTTAGAGTTATCATCGTTGATAATTCCACCGGTGAAGAGTTCATAAGATCCAATCAGGAGCAGACCGCAAACAGTGATAAAGTCCGTTATATCTGCAATAACGGCAACCTCGGACTCAGCAAGAGTTATAACAAAGCGATCAGTTCGATTGATGATGACGAGTATTGGGTAATGCTCTCTGATGATGATACTGAGTTCGGAATGGATTATCTGCGTAACGTTTGCAAAGAGACAGATAACTCTGATGCTTCTGTGTTGACCGGTATCATTAAGACTTCAAACGGGACTGTCATATCACCAATGATGAACAACCCGGTCTTAAGCAGCAAGAAGCCGGTAACAGACACGGGAATGCACGATAACATCTTCTGCATCAACAGCGGACTTGTCATCAAGTCTGATGTTCTTAAGGCGACAGGATCATTCAGTGAAGAATTGTTCCTTGATATGATCGATTACTGGTTCATGGACACTCTGGCAGAGAAAAAGATGAACCGGATCAAAGTGCTGGAAGGCGCTGTCAGCCAGAACTTCTCCGGCGCAGAAGGCTTCAACGAAAATACGATGAAGCGATATGATATATACAAGGCTGATTTCAAGACGTATTGCCGCTTGACGCACAAGACGCCGTTTTACAGGTTGATCTTGCTCAAAAGAAGGATCAATCTTGCGCGTCTTAAGATGAGGACAAGGTGACAGATGATGATCGGGAATGTGATTCAGGAAATCTTATGTTGGCTTGTGTCGGTTAAGGAAACACACGCTCAGTATTGGAATGACAACTATGTGTTCGTCATCATGTATGTGGCGTGCTTAGTGATAATGATCAGCATGAGAGATAAGGCCCCGAACGGTCATAAGCTGCTGTCAGTATACAGCCTGCTTCTTATCGGACTTGTTCTGTACAACCCTGTTGCACATTATATAGGCTTTAACTTGTTCAAGGATTCGGAATCCATAAGGATGTGGCTTCTGCTGCCCGTAGTCACGGTAATCTCTTTTGCCATAACCGTCGTTACGGATAATCCTCCGCTGAAAAAGGCGGGCAAAGGTGCAGTGATCGGTGCGATGGCTGCCGTGATCTTTTTCTTCGGCAGTTCGATCATGCGGACTCAGATGATGGTCGACACCACGAACGCAATGAAGATCAATGATGAGTCGGTCAATATCGCTGACGTGATCCTTGAAGACAGTAATAATGAGCCCACAACACTATTGATGTATACATTCGAGGATTATACTTCCGGCCAGTTCGTTAACGGCGGTACAGTATGTGACGGCATAGAACAGTATACGGCTGATATTAAGGTGACGCGTCTTAACATCACACCGCAGTATTGGGAAGACAACTATGTGTCTGACTATAATCCGCAGGGTGCGTCCAATTATGTTTATGTTCCGATAGCGATGGAAGTGCATCATCATACGATCGATTTCGAGTACATTGCATTACCTGCGTCTGATGGCGTTGAAAGCAAGATGGAAGCTGCCGGTTTTAACTATGTGGGAAGAACGGAATCATTCCTCGTGTTCAAGGCAAATACTGATTGGGAGATAATCAGGCTCGATTTCACGGGAGATGACGGAACGGATATATATGTTGTACGCGACAGGAAAGGTCACTATATCTTTATAGACACAGGTGCATCTCAAGATGTTGAAAAGATCACGGATTATATCCGCGCAACAACTATCGAGATCGATGCCTGGATAATGGCTGATGCTGATAATGCATATGTGGTTGAAGAACTGCTTAACAACGGTTGTGCAAAGATTGACGGTATTTATTCGACAGAGGAAACAAGCCTTGGAGCCGTAATGGTCGATGCCGGTAATGAGTTTGAAGTGTACGGGCTTGGAATAACACCGAACGTTGACGGTGGATTCACCTTGAATGGTTCAAATGATGAGTTCGTAATCGTCCCGGGCTCTGCCGCTGAAGAAACTGCCAATATAGTATTAAAATAAGACGAGAGAAAAACGATAAGAGGTACAAACAATGAAGATTCCTTTTGTGACATTCAAGCCGCTTGAAAAAGAACTGGATAAAGAATTGAGAGATGCTTTCGAGCGCGTCTATGCAAGAAGCTGGTATATCGAAGGCGAGGAAGACGAGCAGTTTGAGAAGAAGTTTGCAGAATTCATTGGAACCGGATACTGCGTTGGCTGCGGCAACGGTCTGGATGCTCTCGTGCTCATTATGAGAGCCCTCGGGATCGGTGCGGGAGATGAAGTCATCGTACCTTCAAACACATACATCGCAACGGCTCTGGCTGTTACATATGCAGGAGCTACACCGGTCTTTGTCGAGCCCGACATTACAACCTACAACATCGATCCTGATAGGATCGAAGCTGCCATAACAGGCAAGACAAAAGCTATCATTGCCGTTCATCTCTACGGCTTAAGCTGCGACATGGATCCGATCATGGCAGTTGCAGAGAAGCACAGCCTTCTTGTTATCGAAGACTGCGCCCAGGCACACGGCGCAACTTACAAGGACAGGAATGTAGGCACGTTCGGCATAGCTGCAGGCTTCAGTTTCTATCCCGGAAAGAATCTCGGTGCTCTCGGTGATGCAGGTGCTGCAGTTACGAATGACAAAGAACTTGCAGATAAGATCAGGGCTATAGGCAATTACGGTACGGATTATAAGTATCACCATATCTATCAGGGCGTTAACAGCAGACTTGATGAACTTCAGGCTGCGTTCCTGGCGGCAAAGCTTCCGATCCTTGATAAAGTCAACGAGGACAGAAGACGCATAGCAGACAGATATCTTGCAGGGCTTAAGAACGAGGCTGTTATCCTGCCTGTTGTACCTGAGTATTCGACTCCGGTCTGGCATATCTTTGCTGTAAGAACAGAAAGAAGAGCCGAGCTTGAGAAGCATCTTTCAGATGCAGGGATCGGTACTAACAAGCATTATCCCATCCCCATGCATCTCCAGGGTGCATATAAGGATATGGGCTACAAGGAAGGCGACTTCCCGATCGCGGAGGAGATAAGCAGGACAGAACTCAGCCTGCCGCTGTACTACGGTATGACTGACGAAGAGATAGATTATGTTATTGAGGCGATCAATAGTTTTAAATAAGGGCCGGAACTATGAAATTAAGAAAACTCAAACTTGAAGATGCAACACTGATGCTCGAATGGATGCACGATGATTCTGTCGTCCATGACCTGTCTGCTAATTTTGCTTCAAAGACCATTCAGGATTGCGAAGCATTTATTAAAGCATCAGAAGACACATCTACGGACTATCACATGGCTATTGTTTCTGATTCTGACGAGTACATGGGAACGGTCAGCCTGAAGCATATCGACAGAACCGCCGGTACTGCGGAATTTGCAATAACAGTTCGCAAGGCTGCCATGTCAAAAGGCTATTCCTGGTTTGGAATGGTGGAGATAGTCAGGATCGGTTTTGAGGAGATAGGACTTAATGCCATCTATTGGTGCGTATCGGAGAACAACAAGCGTGCCTGCAGATTCTACGATAAGCACAGGTTTCATCAGGTAATCGACGTGCCTGAGAGCATAACTTCACGCTATCAGAATTCTGCGGATCTGAGATGGTATTCGATACTGTCCGGTGATGATTATTCCAATGAAGCGGTATCCCGCGGAGAAGTGGCCGGTTGTAAGATCATCAACATCAAGACGATACCGACTGTTGATTGCGGAGAACTGTCTTTCTTTGAGGCGGATAACGACATCGACTTCGGCATTAAGAGGATCTATTACATCTCCAAGGTTCCCGAAGGCGTAAGGCGCGGTTTCCATGCGCACAGGCAGCTTAAGCAGCTGCTCTTCTGCCCGTACGGCAAGATTCAGCTGTTGCTCGAAAACGAACACGGCAGGGAAGAGATCACTTTGTCCGACCCTTCGATCGGCGTTGTCATAGACAAGCCCACTTGGAGAGAGATGCTCTGGCTAGAGAAGGATTCCGTTTTGTGTGTCGCGGCATCTGAGTATTACGATGTTGATGATTACGTAAGGGATTACGAAGAGTTCAAAAAGATAGTTAAGCTTGATACTTGATCAGGCCTTGCTTTTCTTATCTTCCTCGAAATATGCGTTATACACCGCATCTATCTCTTGGCATACCTTGCGGTTGGTGATGTTGCGGATGAACCTGAGCCATACCAGATAGTATCTCCACGGATTGATAAGGCTCGGCAGCTTGTTGTACTTGGTATCGTATATCTTCTTGAGAAGATCATATTCAGCCTGAAGCTTCTTATACTTGGGATGGTTCTTGTTGGTCGAGATGCCGGATGCCACACGGTAGCATATATAAGGCTTGGTAACGAACTTCAGTTTATAATCAGCGTTCTTATCGTTAAGGATATAGAGCCAGCGGGCATAATCCTCAAGATAGAAGAACTGCATGCTGTAGGTACGGAGTCCCTCTTCTTCGAAAATGCCCTGTGTCTGGAATACACCCGGAGTGTGGATGAAGTTAGTGATGTTGATCAGTCTTTTAAGTTTCTTCGGGGTATTGCAATAAGATATCATCTTGAACCAGTCTGCAAATACCGGTTGGCAATCGCTGTAGTCTCCGAAGGGGAGGACAGGCGTAAATACCAGCGTATTGGGTTCGGATACATATTCATTGAGTTCAAAGATGTTATTCGTGTAGAACTTGTCATCGCCTGCTAGAACCTTATAAAGAGGCGTTTTTATATTATCGAGGAGACGGAACATATTGCGGACGGTTCCGATATTTGTCTCGCCGGCAATTACATTGGAATATGCGAACAGTTCGCGGTTGGACTCAAGCCATGAATTAATGGTTGCAACCGTATTATCCGGGGAACAGTCGTCAGAGATCACGAGATGACACTCGATACCTTCTCCGTAATTGATTATCTGATATTTGATGCTTTCCAGACATTCGACTATGAACTCTTCCTGATTGTAGGTAAGCAAAGCGAATGTATAAGCTGTTTTATCCATATAATTAGGGCTTTCACCAATTTTCGTGCAAATTATCGTAACTATTGTATATCAGTAATCCGAATGCTTCAAATTCAAACAAATAAACACATTCCGTTTTTGACTGATATACTAAATCATGATAAAGTGTGCATTTAATTTATAATTAATATATATAACCAAAAGGAATGCAGGACAGTTGAACAATACCATATCCAAAATGATGGACAAATACAGGGGAATGCCTTTACCCGTAAAGGCATCTTTGTGGTTTGTCATGTGCTCTCTGTTCCAAAAAGGCATATCCATATTAACCAATCCGATATTTGTAAGGATCATCCCGACAGATCAGATGGGACAGGTCGTAAACTTCAGCAATTGGAGCATTATCGTCTGCATCTTTACGACACTTAATCTCCAGTACGGCTCGTTCAATAATGCCCAGTTGAAATATGCTGACGACAGAGACCGTTATTCTTCTTCCATGCAGGGAATCGTCTCGCTTATTACTGCCATGGCACTGATCATATTCTTTATATGCCCTGAGGTCTGGCGCAAAGTCTTCGACATGTCGGATATCCTTATCGTCATGATGCTCGTGGAGCAGTGGGCAATATTCTCGACCGGCCTTTGGATGGGCAAGAAGAGGTTTGATTTCAATTACAAGCCAATGGTCGCTCTGACGATGACCACATCCATATTGATCCCTGCAGCCGGCCTTATCCTTGTTCCCAGAGTTGAAGAGAAAGGTTTTGTAAGGATTGCCATCATGGTCGCTGTAAATGTGGTGGTCGGAGTTACGATATTTATCTATAACTGCGTGAAAGGCAAATCACTGTTCGTTAAAGAGTATTGGAAGTTTGCACTCGGCTTCAATCTTCCGCTTATTCCTTATTATCTGTCTCAGACAGTCTTTAATGTTTCGGACGTCATAATGATCCGCAAACTGATCGACGAGTCCAAGAGCGGTATATACGGCATGGTATACATGTATTCGACGGTCCTGACTTTCGTGCTCAATGCGATCAACGAAGCATATACTCCGTGGTATTACAGAAAGATCAATGCCAAGGACAGCACCGGAGTAAAGAACATAAACCGCAGTCTCATGTTATTTGTTGCAAGCATGCTGCTGCTGTTGATGTTTGTCGGTCCGGAAGTGATTCTTATCCTTTTGGACAAACCATACTACGAAGCAGTCTGGGCGTTCCCTCCCGTAGTAGAGAGTTTGTTCTTCCTTTTCCTTGTAAGATTTGCGATCAACATCGAGTTCTTCTATGAAAAGAAACTGATGCTGGTGGAAGGCACGGCGATCGCTGCCGTTCTGAATATCGTTCTCAATTACTTCCTTATCCCGAGCATGGGATATGTGGTTGCAGGTTACACGACCTTGATCTCATATGTGTTCTTCTGGATCGCAAATCTGCTTAATGCTAAGAAGATATGCAAACAAAAAGGCATTGATTTCAAAGAGTTCCTTGATTTCAAGAGCCAGCTTCTGATAGGAGCCGCCTCGATAGCTGCAATGGCAGGAATAACGCTGAGCTATAACAACTTCATAGTCAGATATATCTTGCTGGTCATTGCGATGATCGCTCTATTCATAGCGAGAAAGAAGATAATTGCGCTCATAAAGCAATTGATGGCATTGAAAAAGGAAGGCAAAGCCGCACAATAGAGTTATGAAGCAACATATATCGGAATGGTGTGAAGAGCATTCTTCAAGCTCAGTAATGAAGGCTATGTACAATATAGTCGAGTTGTTCAGGCGCATTCCCAAAGCTGCGAAGGTCAAGCGCGTAATGACTGCACAGCAGAGTCTCAAAAAAGATCATTCCGATATCAATGTCGTCTTCCTTATCCAATACATTCCATCCTGGAATAACTACAAGCCGATATACAATGCAATGCTGAAAGATGCTTCGGTCAACCCTTACATTGTTTGTATCCCCAACGACCTGAATTGTTCTGCTGATGAGAATGAGGTCTATAAGCATTTTGCCGATAACGGTTATGAATGTATAAATGCCAAGAATCCGGACGGTTCGTGGTTTGACCTGGAAACAGTGAAAGCGGATTATGTGTTCTATTCAAGGCCATACAATCACTTTATGCCTTCTGCGTATCAGACTTCCGCTGTAGCACGTTATGCAAAGATCTGCGACGTTCTGTACGGAATGATCTTCTACAAAGAAATGTACAAAGACCTGATCAACAGGGATTTCTTTATGTGGTGCTATTGCTTCTATGCTGATTCTGTCGGGGAACGTGATTTCAATATCGGCCAGTTTGCTTCACCGCATAAGAAGGGGTTACAGAGATCTGTATATCTGGGTCACCCCGGCCTTACCCAGATCGTCCGCAGCCGTGATGAGAGTTCTTCATCATGGGATTTCTCCAAAGGCGGATTCAGAGTCATGTGGACTCCCAGATGGACCACAGATGAGAAGCAGGGCGGAAATAATTTCTTTAAGTATAAAGATTTCCTGGTGAGTTTTGCGGCCGATAATCCGGACGCTGATCTGCTTTTCAGACCGCATCCTCTTGCTTTTAAGAACTTTATCGAGAAGGGACTTATGAGTGAGGAGGATGTTGAGAAGTTCAAAAAGCACTGCGCAGAATCTCCTAACATGAGGATCGATCAGAACAAGGAGTATGCAGGTACTCTTTGGAATACCGATGTTCTGGTCACGGATGTGTCAGGAATAATGTTCGAATACTTTGTGACCGGTAAACCGATGGTGTTCTGCAACCTCCCGGTCGGACTTAAGTATGTTGAAGAAGTGAATAAACTGCTGGAAGGATGCTATATAATTAACAATGCATCTGAATTGGAAGAGGTTCTTATTCAGCTTAAGAACGGTAATGATACTTTGAAAGAAAAGCGTCTTCAGATCATTGAAGAACTGTTCGGCGACAAACTCGATAACGCAGACCGTTTGATAGTGGAAGACATAAAGAAGGATTACGGTATTACTTGATAAGGCGGGGGATCCGATGGGCAGTACTGATACAAAGCGAAAGAGCAACATAGATCTTTTGAGGATACTTGCTTCCATGGGAGTAGTTGTCCTTCACTACAACAACTTCAATATAGGCAAAGGTCTTACGCTATCCCAGGGAGCCGGGAACATATTTCTTTGGTTCACGGAAGGTCTGTGCATCTGTGCCGTAAATCTGTTCGTATTAATGTCGGGATATCTGCTCTCCACATCACAGCGCAGGGATTTTCTCAAGCCTGTTAAATTAATAGTTCAGGTTATCCTTTTCAGCGAAGTGTTCTATCTGGCCTCGGTGGCCATAGGTTCTTCGGAATTCTCTTTAAGACATGTTGTTGGACTCTTGATCCCGAGCAATTGGTATGTTGTGGTTTATGTAGGTCTGTATCTGATATCGCCATATATAAATGTCGTATTGGATTATCTGTATAAGAAAAATATCTACAAGCGTTTCGTGATAATCATAGTTGCCTTGTACAGTGTCTATCCCATATTGACTGATATCCTGCAGGGATTCATGAAGACCGAGTACAACGGAATGAGTCCGATCGGATTGTATGGCAACCAGAATGGTTACACCATAATCAACTTCATCATAATGTATGTTCTGGGCGATGCCGTTCGCAGATATGATCTCGCAGAGAAGATCAGCAACCTTAAGTTACTGTTATCGCTCGCATTAGTCGTTATCCTTATCGGTGCTTCTGCTTATTTCGAGCACATGATCTTCGACAGCGAAGTCTCGCTTGAGTATTGTTCTCCTTTGGTAATTGCCGAAGCAGTCCTGATCTTCATGTGTTTTGCAAAGATGAAGTTCCAGAATAAGGTTGTCAACTTCCTGGCTAAGAGTGCCTTTACGGTATACCTGATCCATGGTTATTTCATAAACCACATCAAGATCGATACGTATGCGCCTCAGTCGCTTCCTGTTGTGATCATCCACCTTTTGATCAGCATAGTAATCATCTATGCTGCAAGCATTGCGGTAACCACAGTATATGACCTGGTCATGAATCCTATCTGGAAGTTCATAGATAAGAAAATAGGCAAACCTCTGAAGTATGAAGTCTGATCTGAACTACATTGCCGGCAGGAAAAGCGGATCGCTGATCAAAGCGGCCGCATCTGTCGTATTAGCAGTAACGTTACTGTTCACCATGGCTTCCTGCAGTCTGATATCAGGTGAACATTCTTTATCGGGAAGCGCGGAGTTTGCTTCTGGCGGAGCAAGAGTCACCAATATTGACGATGTTCTTTCTTTTTCAGGTTCTGAAGGTACCGAAGTCTTGGAGAACTTCAGCCTGAAACTCAATGGCCGAAAATATAAAGGCGACATTGCATACAGATCGGTTATCCAAGATATGGGCTGGCAGGCATGGAAGCCGGGCGGAGAGATGTCAGGTACAACAGGCGAAGGCAGAGCGATCTTCGGCGTGCAGATCATGCTGACAGGACATCTTGCCAACTATTACGATCTTAACTACAGAGTTAATCTTCAGACTTCAGGATGGCAGGATTGGGTAAGTAACGGAACTGTCTCGGGTAAGATAGATGAACCGGTCATCGGCATGGAGATAAAACTCGAAGCCAAGCAGGGCGAGATAAGGGATACTGCCTGGACAATAACAGAGTATAGCGATGATAGCGGCAATCAGGCTGAATTCTATACCATGAAGAACAACGATGACGGTACCCTGATAGTGATCGATGGCGGATACGATGCAAACACTGAACAGGTCCGCTCGATAATCAACATCAACGGCGGCAAAGTGGATCACTGGTTCCTTACCCATTACGACGAGGATCATGCATGTGCGTTCAATAGTATTTATGCCGATCCGCAAGGTATAGAGATAGGAGCGGTTTACTGCACGCCTCTTGATTACGACTACTACCTTGAGTGTGCTGCCGAGAGATGGTGGGATGTTCCCTGGGTCTATGAGACATTCTTAGCACAGACTGCAGGCGACGACAGGATCCACTATCTTGCCCGTGATGATGTTTTCGAGATCGACGGTCTTACCATTGAGGTTTTCAATTCCTATGACCAGATGATCGTTGATACCGGTTCCGCCGACGTGGCGAATTATGGTTCGTTACTCTTTAAGATCTCAGGTGAGAAAGATACTTTCCTTGTTTGCGGAGATGTTTACGGCGATCTTTGGATCCAGCTTTCCGATATGTACGGAGAAAAACTCGAAGCCGAGTATGTCCAGCTCGGTCATCATGGCAACAACCATGTTCCTCCGGAAGAATGGGCAGTCGTAGATGCGGATGTAGCATTCTTCGATGGACCTGCCTGGCTTACCGAAAGTGATGACTACGACGCAAAAGCTTTGAATGAGTGGTGTCAGAGCAACGGGATCACGACATATGACTTCGGTACTGCTCCGAACAGTCTCCCGTTTGAGTGATAAGAACGTGGACATAAGCATGCACAGGGCATCGGCTGGATGGACTGGGCAAAGAACGGCGAGTGTGCAGGAACTGCAGGAGGATCTGCAAGACTTGAAGGCATACAGATCGTTCTGGTACCTAAGGGGGGAACAGAACCCGCAGCAACATACGATGGCATTACTTCGGTAACTGAGAGAGCATTTATTGAAGGTTTCTGATATACAGGGAGGGAAGGATTTGAAGATGGATCTTATAAAAAAGAACAGTATGGAAATGCGAAGCACTGCTTTGTTTGTTTTTGTTGCTTTGCTCCTTCTGTCGTTCTTCCTTGTAAGGGCAGGTAAATCGTTCGACTGCATTACGGAAAAACCTTCAGCCGACACTGCAGTCATGCCAAGCAGCGGAGAAGTACTCAGACAAGATATCCCGACCGGTATCACTGATATCTCTTCTATCGATATTCTTTTCGGAACATACGGCAGAGAGAACGAAGGAGAACTTATCGTAACTCTGTATGAAGACGGAAATGTTGTCGAGGAATGGGATTGCGATACAGTTGATATAGCGGATGGCGTATACCATCGTTTTGAATTGACTAAGACCTGTCATCTGTCTGATGGTCACGATTACTGTTTTACGGTTGAAAACATATATGATGGAGACAATGCGCTGGCCGTATGGACATCCGGTACGGATGATGCGGCAGGCAAGATATGTTACAGGCTGGTCTATCCGGATCTGAATATGAAACTGATAGTGACCATAGCTTCGTTAGTGCTCTTTGCGGTTACTGTGTTGCTTGTGATCCTGCCGGTGGATGAACGCATCATTATGACTGTTGTGTTGGCCGGCCTGGCTGCTGCATATCTGCTTATATGTCCATTGGGAATGGCACCAGACGAGAGAAACCATTTTTACCGTGCATTTGAGATAGCTCATGGCAATCTGACATCCCGTAATCTCGGCGCGGATGGCGGCGGAAATGTTCTTCCCGCTGCACTGGAATCGTTCAAGGATGCAAATGCCGTATTGGATTGGAATAGCACGGCAGTCCTTACTTTCCCCAACACATCGCTGTATTCTCCTGTAAGCTATCTTCCGCAGGCTGTCGGAATAAAGATCGCGGAATTGTTCACCGACCGAGCGTACTATATTTTCTTAGGCGGAAGGATTGCAGGAGCCGTAGTCAGTATCGCTTTGTCGGCTGTGAGCATCTGGCTGATCCCGTTTGGAAGAAAGATCATGTTCATGGTCATGCTGTTCCCGCTGACTTTGCAGGAAATGATTTCGATGGCACCTGACGGATTTACCATCAGTCTTGCAATGTTCCTGTTTGCATATGTGCTTCATTTGCGGTATAGGGAAGGGAAGATCAGGAAGAGGGACTATTCTATCCTTGCAGTCATATGTATCCTACTGTCCTTGTGCAAGATAGTATATGTCGTACTGGTGCTGCTGGTGCTGCTTATCCCCAAGGAAAAGTTCAAGCACAGCAAAGGCAAAACCATTTTCAATATCGTTTTGCTGGTGTTATCTGTAGGGGTAAATCTTATTTGGCTGAGCATATGCTCGAAGTATCTTATCGAATTCCAGCCCGGAGTAGATACTCCTGCTCAGATTGTGGGCATTCTCAGTAATCCGTTCGGATACTACATGACTGTCGTCAGGACATTGACTGAATACGGGGATTTCTATATTCATACTATGATCGGTTCTTACATGGGAGCCTTGAACATCAAGATAACGGCATTTGTATGGGTGCTTTATCTTGTCGTGTTTGTATCGATGATCGCAGGAAGCAAAGAAAGGATACCTGACATCCGCAAATGGGATAAGTACATTCTTTTCTTTGTGTTCTTGTGCTGCTCTGCACTGATAGTCACAAGCGAATATGTACAGTGGACCTCAGTGGGAAACAGCCTGATCATTGGCATCCAGGGCAGGTATTTTATCCCCTTGATCACATTGCTTGCGTTCGCGGTAATGTATTGCATTCGCGAACATAAGAGCAGGGCTGCCGATGAATTTGTCAGCGGTCCAAGGGGAAGCTATTATTACATCCTGCTCCTGATGTTCAACGGGATAACGATCCTGGATATTATCCACTACTACAATTATTACAGCATCTGATGCGATAAGGAACCGGATAACGAAGTGGCAGAAGGCGGTATTAAAACCAAAGACCCTGTAGTCGAATTCCTGAGGATCATCGGAACTCTGATGGTTATAGGAACGCATGTGAAGCTTCCGAATACCGTGGACGGCATTCCGGTCAAGACTAACATCCTGATATCTTGTTTTGCCGGTGACGGCGTTACCGTATTCTGGGTGATACTGGGGTTCTTCTTGCTTGGCGGTGAATACATCCCCAAGATTAAAGGCCTTTGCAAAAAAGTCTTGCTGCCGTTAGCAGTTTTTACATTGTTCCTGTTCTTCTTCTACGGTTTTATCATGGACGGAGATATAGTGAAGAGTGTGAGCCATCCGATCGAAGACTACGGCAATCTGGTAACTGATGGATTGTTCAAATGGCATAATGTCGTATCCGGCGGGGCACATCTTTGGTTTTTGTATGTCTATGCCGTGATGATAATACTCTTCCCGGCCTTGAAAGGCGTCAGGGAATTCACCGCTAAGATACCAAAACGGGATCTGATCCTTACTTGTGTATTACTGGGATTACTGCTGATAAATGATATCAGGCTTGATGGTCTGCTAACGATATCAACGGCATCATTCGGTTCGGTGCGCGGTGCATTCATCATCATATTGTACGGTGACATCCTGTATCGAAACAGGGAACTGTTCGAAGGAAAGAAATTATTGGGAATCGCAGGGTTATGCCTGTTCGTTATCACCAACATTGTCAGGGCTTACATTCAGTACAGATGTTATTCTCTGGATCCGGTATCTGAGGAACCCATCTTCTGGTACACGAGTTATGCCGTAATATGCACGACCGGCCTGGTGGTCTTCGGTTACGGATTCTCGGATCTGATCAAAAAGTTTGGCAAAGTGATCGCACATATCGGGTCGAGGACTTTCTGCGTTTATCTGTTCCACTTTGTAATACTTCTCAAGTTGAGCAGTCTCGGGCTCAGCAGCTGGCTGAACGCCAATCTGTTGCCGTATCCCGGTCCTGCAGTCTATACGTTGGCATACATGCTGATCGTTTTCGCGGTGTCGTATGTGTTCAGCGAACTGGTCATGGGGCTTATATCGATTATCAAAAGAGCATTGCCTTCTTCCGGTACTGCTTCCCGTGTGTAGTTTTCACGCGCTATTTATATTATAATAATATGCGAATTCTTAACGGAGGTACCTGATATGAAAGGTATAGTTCTGGCCGGCGGATCCGGCACGAGGCTTTATCCTCTTACGATGGTTACGTCAAAACAGCTTCTGCCTGTCTATGACAAACCGATGATCTACTATCCGCTTTCGGTCCTGATGTCTGCGGGAATAAGAGATATCCTCATCATCTCGACCCCTTCCGATACTCCCAGATTTGAGGAGCTCCTGAAGGACGGATCACAGTTCGGAATCAATCTCTCATATAAGGTCCAGCCTTCACCTGACGGACTTGCCCAGGCATTTATCCTCGGCGAGGAATTCATAGGTGACGACAACGCAGCCATGATACTTGGCGACAACATCTTCTCCGGCCACGGACTCCGTGACAGACTTAGGAATGCCGTCGAGAACGCAGAGACCGGCAAGGGCGCTACCGTTTTCGGATACTATGTTGAAGACCCTGAGAGGTTCGGTATCGTAGAGTTCGATAAGAACGGCACTGCAATCTCCATCGAAGAAAAGCCGGCGCAGCCCAAGAGCAATTACTGCGTAACGGGACTGTATTTCTATGACAACAAGGTCGTCGAGTATGCCAAGAACCTCAAGCCTTCCGCAAGAGGCGAGCTCGAGATTACGGATCTTAACAGGATCTACCTTGAGCAGGGCAAACTTAATGTCGAGATCATGGGACAGGGTTTCACATGGCTCGATACGGGTACGCACGAGAGCCTCTTTGATGCAGGCAACTTCGTAAAGACCGTTGAGCAGCATCAGCACCGTAAGATCGGATGCCTTGAGGACATCGCATACAACAACGGCTGGATAGATAGAAGTGGAGTCGAGGAAGCCATCAAGAAGATGGGCAAGAGCCAGTACGGTCAGTACCTGCAGGCAGTCCTGGACGGCAAATACATTAACAAGATCAAATAAATCAAGGAGCAAAAGATAATGAACGTAATTGTTACAGGCGGAGCGGGATTCATAGGCGGTAATTTTGTTTACCACATGCTGGGCAAATACCCTGATTACAAGATCATCTGCATCGACTGCCTTACTTATGCAGGCAACATGTCGACTCTCGCAGAGGCCATGAAGAATCCTAACTTCAAGTTCTACAAGACAGACATCACTGACAGAGAAGCAATCTATAAGATCTTCGAAGACGAGAAGCCGGATGTTGTAGTCAACTTCGCAGCTGAATCTCACGTTGACCGTTCCATCGAGAACCCTGAGATCTTCCTTAAGACCAATATCCTGGGAACTCAGGTCATGATGGACGCTTGCCGCAAATATGGAAATATCAGATATCACCAGGTATCTACGGACGAGGTATACGGAGACCTTCCGCTCGACAGGCCTGACCTCTTCTTCACAGAGGAGACACCGATCCACACGAGCAGCCCTTATTCCTCATCGAAGGCAGGTGCAGACCTTCTTGTTCTCGCTTACTACAGAACATACGGACTCCCCGTAACTATCTCGAGATGCTCGAATAACTACGGTCCTTATCACTTCCCCGAGAAGCTGATCCCTCTCATGATCGCCAATGCGCTGAACGACAAGCCGCTCCCGGTATACGGCGAGGGCGTCAATGTACGTGACTGGCTCTATGTTGAGGATCACTGCAAGGCGATCGATCTCATCATCCACAAAGGTAAGATCGGTGAAGTCTACAATGTCGGCGGACACAACGAGATGAAGAACATCGACATCGTTAAGCTCATCTGCCGGAAACTCGGCAAGCCTGAGTCTCTCATTACTTATGTAACTGACCGTAAGGGCCACGACATGAGATATGCGATCGATCCCACAAAGATCCATAATGAGCTCGGATGGCTTCCTGAGACTAAGTTTGCCGATGGTATCGACAAGACCATCGAATGGTATCTGACACACAAGGAATGGTGGGAAGATATCATTTCCGGTGAATACCAGAACTACTACGAGAAGATGTACGGAGACAGGTAAGTGAAGTTTTTTGTAACGGGTGTCGGAGGCCAGTTAGGCCACGACGTAATGAACGAACTTGCATCAAGAGGCTACGAAGGAGTCGGTTCGGATATAGCGCCCGTGTACAGCGGTGTTGCTGACGGTTCAGCGGTTACCTCCATGCCTTATGTGCAGCTCGATATTACTGACAGCGACGCAGTCATGTCCGTTATCTCCGAGGTCAAGCCCGATGTTATCGTTCACTGCGCAGCTTGGACGGCTGTTGACGCGGCAGAAGACGAAGAGAACAAGGCAAAGGTACACGCCATCAATGTTGACGGTACAAAGGCCATGGCAGACGCAGCTGCTTCCGTAGGCGCGAAAATCTTCTACATCAGCACGGATTATGTTTTCGACGGACAGGGCGATGCTCCCTGGCAGCCCGACTGCAAGGACTATGCCCCGGTTAATTACTACGGACAGACCAAGTTAGAAGGCGAGCTTGCGGTAGCAGGAGCTACAGACAAGTTCTTCATCGTGAGGATCGCGTGGGTTTTCGGCAGGAACGGAAAGAACTTTATAAAGACCATGCTGAACGTCGGCAAGACTCATGACCACGTCAGAGTCGTTAACGATCAGATCGGCACGCCTACATACACCATAGACCTCGCAAGACTTCTGGTCGATATGGCCGAGACCGATAAATACGGTTACTACCATGCCACCAACGAAGGCGGATACATCTCCTGGTATGACCTTACCTGCGAGATATACAGACAGGCCGGCATGAGCGATAAGGTCTCGGTCGAGCCCGTAACCACTGAAGAATACGGCCTTTCAAAGGCTGCAAGACCTAAGAACTCAAGGCTTGATAAGTCAAAGCTTACAGAAAGCGGATTTACTCCCTTGCCGACATGGCAGGATGCTTTAGGAAGATATCTGAAGGAGATAGAAGAATAATGGAACAGTTTGTTTTTGAGAAGACTGCGATCGACGGCGTTCTGGTAATCACACCTAATGTTCACGGTGATGACAGAGGATACTTCATGGAGACATACCAGAAGGATCTCTTCGCACCTCACGGCATCGATAAGGAATTCGTTCAGGACAATCAGAGCAGGAGCTCCAAGGGCGTCCTCAGGGGCCTCCATTTCCAGACAGACCACACCCAGGGCAAGCTCGTAAGAGTAACGATGGGTTCCGTATTTGATGTTGCAGTCGATGTAAGACCGGGTTCTGAGACATTCGGAAAGTATGTCGGAGTCATTCTTACTTCAGAGAACAAGAAGATGTTCTGGGTACCCGAGGGTTTTGCTCACGGCTTTCTGGTATTGGAAGGACCTGCGGAGTTCTCATATAAGTGCACTGACGTATATACACCTTCTGCCGAGGGCGGCATTCCTTACGATGATCCGGATATCGCCATCGAGTGGCCTAAGCTTGACTGCGAGTATGTTACGAGCCCCAAGGACAAGGAACATGCGGCATTCAAGGACCAGGATTTCGAGTGGGCAAAAAAGTACAAATAATTTGATATTTAATCGCAGCCTGGTTTATAATGATTCCCATAAGGGGGAGCGTTATATATGAAGGGTGCATGTAGATTAACAGCTTTCTTTATGGCAGCATCCGTTATTATCGGATTGCTGCCGTTATATTCTTCGGCTGCGGTTGCAGGGATCAAGATGTCGGGCACTTGCCATGTGCAGGATGTCGGTGACGTAGAAGGTGTCTGGGATGATGCCGAAGGCTCGCTGACATTGGGCACAAGAGGCCAGGGCAGAAGGCTTGAGGCCATTACCATCAACTTGGAGAACACCACCGTTGTTGACGGTTCGCTTGAATACAGAACGCATGTTGAGAATATCGGCTGGCAGGATTATGTTGCGGCTGGCACGATGGCGGGAACACAGGGACAGTCCCTTCGCATCGAAGGCATTGAGATCCGCCTGACGGGAGATCTTGCAAATTCCTATTCCGTTCAGTACAGAGCTCACATACAGGACTATGGCGATTCGCAGGGTTTTGTATATGACGGTGCTCTCGCAGGAACGACCGGTGAGTCAAGAAGAGTCGAAGAGCTTCAGATCAAGATCGTACCCAAGGGTTCTGACACTTCGATGAGCGTCAAATATCACACTCACATCCAGAATGTCGGATGGGAGACTGAGTGGAAGACAGACGGTGCTCCTTCGGGCACGACTGGCGAATCCAAGCGTCTTGAATCCATTGAGATAATGCTCTCGGGCAATCAGTATTCAGGTTCCATCACATATCACTCCCATGTCCAGAACGTCGGATGGGAGACAGACTGGGCCGCTGACGGTGCGCCGAGCGGATCTTCCGGCAAGAGCCAGAGGCTTGAGGCCATAGAGATCAAGCTCGACGGCGAAGTTGCCAATTACTATGATGTCTATTACAGAGTTCATGCACAGAACTACGGCTGGCTCGGCTGGGCTAAGAACGGAGAGATGGCAGGAACTTCAAGGATGTCCTTAAGGCTTGAGGCAATTCAGATCGTTCTGGTTGCCAAGGGCGGATCGGCTCCCGGAGATGTATGCGGCATCACGAGCGTTGTATCAGAGTCTTGTGAGATCAATGACGGGCCTGAGGTATTGCCCGAGCCTTGGCCGTATCCGGAAGTGACTGCTTTCGCGCAGAGCTTCAGCAGTAAGACGAAGTACCTGATCCTCGTAGACAGAGCAGCATGCATGGTCTATGTTTTCGAAGGTTCCAAGGGTAACTGGAGTCCGGTGAAGTATTTCCCGTGCAGTGTCGGCAAGAAGTCGACGCCGACAATAACCGGTTCGTTCGAGACGAGCATCAAGGGTAAGTATTTTGACCCGAAGAGCGGCGGAAGATGCTGGTATTACACGATCTTCAAGGGCAACTATTACTTCCATTCGGTAATCTACGATTATAATCCGCAGCCTGTTAACGTAATCGACGGAACGATGGGTGCATGGGTATCGCATGGTTGCGTAAGACTTAATCTCGAAGATGCAAAGTATATCTACGATGATATTCCGTCAGGAACAAAGGTCTATATTTACAACTAAAAACGAAAGATTGTTTTTACTCTCTACGGTCCTCCGCACTTCGCTCGTGCGGAGGCCGTTGTTTTCATGAATGGATTGGTTTGATAGAATAACTCTATGACTATTCCTGAAAACAAGAAAACAGTACGAAGTTCCAACTATGAGCTTTTGAGAATACTGCTCATGGTCATGATACTGGCGGGGCATTTTGTATCCCAGTCCGGTGCCATGGCTGTCCAGACCGGAGCAAACAGGATATTTACTTATATCCTGGCGTATAGTCCGCGTATTGCGGTCAACGGATTCCTCATGCTCGGCTGTTTCTTTATGGCAGGATCAGGCTTCAGGAGTAAGAGGATTATCACCATCTGGCTTCAGGAATTCTTCTATGCCGTCGGAATAACTGCGGCTGTATACTTTGCGGTTCCGGGAACAGTCAGTCTGTCTAACATTGCATGGGCGGCTTTCCCGATCTTCAATTTCAACGTCGAGCACTGGTATGTGTCTGTCTATCTGACATTGATGTTCATTGCTCCATTCCTTCAGAAGATAACGGAATTAAGCGAGAAGTATCTGCGCAGTCTCAGCATAGTGCTCCTGGTATTCGTTTCCTTGTGGAGTACATTCCACGGCATGGAGGATGTTTATCTGGACTGTCTTGCATGGTTCGTCTGCGTATTCATATTCATGAGTTATGCCAAGAAATACCTGCTCGTTAAGCTTAAGGGAAAGTGGAGATGGCTGTTCATATCTGTCGGCACTTACGCACTGTTTGTGGCGGTCATCCTGGTGAATGTCGTTACCGGCGGAGCACATCACAAGCTTGCAGTGGTTGCCGACCGCGCCGCTGCAATGCTCCTTGACTATAAGTCCTTACCGAACCTGTTCATCGCATTCACTTTGTTCGTATTCTTCTCCAAGTTAGAGATAAAGCCCAACAAGGCGATCAACTATGTCGGAGGTTCGACTCTTGCGGTATACATAGTCCACCAGACGACGGCTCTCAGCAACATCCTCTGGATAGACATACTTCATGCGGATCTGTTTGCTGATGGTTGGATATGGCCCGTTTATGTGCTGGGCGTGATCGTAGCGATCTTTGCCGTAGTGACTCTTGCGGACAAACTGCGCGTAGCCCTGCTTGAGACGCCCATAGCAAATTCCAGACCTGTGGGATTCATCTGCAAAAAGATCGACGGGTTTTATACCGGCATCGATGGAGTAAAGGTAAAGGCATGGAGCAAGGAAGAGACCAGGTTCGATTGGAAGAATGTTTTGGTGACGGCTGTTCTTCTGGGCGCACTGACGGCAGGAGTGGTTCTTTTCGCCGGATGGGGACAGACAGCATCAGGAGATGACGGCAGCCTTGAGACGATCTCGCTTTCCGGTATGAGTTGGAATGCGGATAAGTACATAACTTCCGGAATATCCAAGAATGAGAAGGTGTTTACCTGGACTGACGGCAAAGAAGTCGAGATGAAGCCCATCGATGTCAGCGGTTATGCAGAAGGCGGCAAGGGCCTCGCGCTTGTCATAGATGTGGCAGATACATATAACGGCGGGCAGAAGGTCTTGATATACCAGGACGATGCACTTGTGTATGAGGGTAAGATCGAAGGCGAAGGTCAGATAACAGCCCCTCTTAATGACGCGGATATACTTAACATAAGAATTGAATTACCCGATGCGGTATCACCGGCCGAATCGGAAGGCAGCGGTGATGACCGCGTGCTTGCACTTCAGCTGACGAAGATCTCTTTAGTCTACTCCGAGTAAGTTAACGGCTATCGAACCGACCTTGACCTTGTTGTCGTTCTCGATCACGTAAGTGGTGAGACGGTCTGCATCTATCTGAGTCGTTACATCACAGCAAGCCTCAGAATCGTAATAGGTTATCTCATATTTGGCGGGATAGGATGTGACGAAGACGATATCGCCTGTGGTCACCCACTGTTTCTCCGGCATGTATGCATTGTCGATAACGACGTAGTAGCCGGCGTCTGCGTATTCCACATATCTGAACTCGGCATATTCATAGCCGGGTGTGTAAGTGTCGCTTAAGACGGCGTAGTCATTGATGAGTGTCGCATCGCGGCCGAGCTCATAATCCGTGTATACATCACTTCTGGAGATATCCAGGTGAAGTCCGCTGTATTCCGGAACATAGAACACATCCGCCGTGCTTTCTTCCGCGATGTCACTAGTGAAAAATGCGAAGAATGCCTGAGATCTGTATGATATCTGAGAACCTGTTGCCGCAGGTACTTCGCGGTAGAAGTGATTGATATTTGATGTGATCGTAGCGGCGAGTGCAAGGCCGCAAACGGCGATCGCATATGACGGAACATACAATAAGACTTTGCGTCCCGCAAAGAAATTCACGATAAGACATCCGAGGCAGGACAGGAACAGCGCCCAGCCGAAATAGCATATCGAGGAGGGAACATAACCTGTTGCATTAAGTCCCAGTACCCAGTACTGATAGTTGGAAGTCATCGCGTGGGGGATCGAGAAAGTGAGCGCTTCCAGAAGGCCTGATGCACTAAGAAGTGCAAGCCTGATATTAAGAGACTTGCGCTCGTCCTTATCCTTCTTCTGATAATCCTTTACCGCGCATACGCAGAGCATCGCGGTAGCTACGGCCATCATCAGGCCGAAAGCAAGTGCGAGTCTTGTGCTGGATGTTACGACATGCACAGGGTTGAAAGACTGTCCGGAATTCTGGGCATGTGTAAGAGGAAGAAGCGAGAACGTAAATGTCTTCCAGGTAGCAACAAAGCCCTGGAAATGACCGAGGCCGCCGTCGGAAGTCAGCGGCATATCCACGACGGGGTGAGCCTTGAGGTAAGCAAGTATGCCGACGAAAAGAAGCCCTGTACCGCCGTGCGGCAGGAGATGGAGGATGCATCTTCCAATGCTCTTCTTTACACCGTACTCCTTGCGTTCCTTAACTGCATAAGCCACTGAGATGAGGATGTATATGAAGCATGCCATGATAAAAGGCTCATATGTCTGCATCGACTCGTAGTAGCAGAAGCAGCTTAGTATGATGCGGATGACATTGGTCTTCTTGCCGTCCTTAAGATGGGAAAACCAACTGTCGTAGAGCCAGATGCCTACGGCCATCATTGCTATTCCGTACATGAAGTCGACGGGATAGCATGTCATAAGGTTGTGGTTAAGGTCTATCTGGATGAATGCGGAGAAGAAGCAGGCGAAGAAGAAACCATAGTAAGGTCTTGTCTTCTTTGCCACTATCCATGAGATTATTCCGACTGCTGTCCAGATGGGTACCTGCTGCACCAGCCAGATAATGGTATAGTTGCCTGTCTTATCCAGGATCTGTCTTATGGTGACTACGAGCGGGAACAGGAAGCTGGCACGGCCTCTGGCAAGGCAGAAATCCATCGTGTTCTTATACAGGAACCCGAAATCGTTCATCCTCGCCGTAACAAAATCCACCATTGAATCATGGCATCCCAGTACGGTGTTCCTTAAGAACCAGCATATGAACAGAGCCATTGCAAGCGCTGATAATCCCAGCACCGCATTGCAGATCTTGTATGTGTTCTTCCTGATAAACTCCATTGATTATCCTTCCGCGTAATCGATCGTTATCGTATCCGGATCGACCTCATTGCTGTTTTGTATCAGGAATGATCCGAACCTTCCGCCTTCCAGGTTGACCGTGACGGTCTCGCCTGCCGTAGAGTCATAGTAAGTCACAACGATAGGTCCCGGTTTTGCCGTGACGATTACGATGTCGCTCGTGGTGATCCAGTCTTCTTCGGGATCAGCCGGATTGTCGGGCAGGAAATAGTATCCTGCCACCATGACGCCGTTATATCTGAATTCTGCAGTAACGGGGAAGTTCGCGGCATTCGCGCGGAACTCATCTGCATTGTTGCAGAGGGTAACGGGCCTTCCGAGCTCGAAGTTGGCATAGTCGTTGTTGATGTTGAGGAATCCGTGTATTCCGCCGTAATCGGGAACATATATGTAATCAGCATTAAGAGCCTCGATGTCGTCGCTGGTGACAAACGCGTAGAATGCCAGGCCTTTCTTGGAAAGACAGTTGCCTGCAGCAGCTTCAGCATTGAGGTAGAGTTCGTTGATCCCTGCGGTAAATGCGGTTCCGCATGCAAGGCAGAGTGCGGCGATGACGTAAGCGGGAATGTGGATATAGTTTTTGCGGTTGGACAGGAAGTTCGCGATGAGGCTTCCCGCGCAGATGAAGAACAGCGTCCAGCCGAAGTAGCAGATGACGCCCGTCATGTATCCTTTCGCGCCGGCACCGCAGACCCACTGCTGGTACTTTGAGTCGATGCCGAGAGGGATGTTGAAAGACATTGCCCATGCAAGGCCGGTAAGTCCCAGTGCACCGAGAGTATAGTTGGTGTTCTTCTGTTCTTCCTTGGAAGCCTGGGGGAATCTCTTAAGTATGCACATAAAGAGCATGACCGTTGCTATGACCATGACCAGAGTGCAAAGACCGGTGAAGGGATCCGTGAAAATGGAAGCGAGCACAGCCGGCTTGTCGATCTCTGCGCGGTGCCTCAAAGGAAGCAGGGAGACCGAGAAAGTAAACCATGTCGGAAGGAAGAATCCGAGTGCGCCGGGTTCGCCTGAAGACAAGGTACCTTCAACGATGGGATGTGTCCTGACGTAAGCGACGATGCCGACATAAAGTGCGCCGGTGATCCCGTGGGGTATGAGATGCAGAAGGAACATGCCAAACCACTTTTTGCCGTATTCCTTGCGCAGCTTAAAGGCATAGGCGATGGAGATGACGGCATAGCAGAAGCATGCCATCAGGAAAGCCTCGTATACCTGCATTGCTTCGTAGTAGCAAAGGCAGCTGAAGATGAGCCTTATCCAGTTCGTTTTCTTTTTCTTGCCGAGATGCGCAAGCCAGCCGTCATACAGATACAGACCTGCGATCGTAAGCGTCAGTCCGTACATGAAGTCGAGCGGATAGCAGGTCATCAGGTTGTGGTCTATGTCTATCTGGACGAACGCGCAGAAGAAAGCCGCGAAATAGATACCGTAGTAAGGCTTGGTCTTTTTGCCTACGATAAAAGAGATCAGGAATACGTTGATCCAGATGGGGACCTGCTGAAGGAGCCAAACCGCCGCAAAGTTGCCGGTGCCGTTCACCCAGTACCTGAAAGCGACAATGAGAGGGAACAGAAAGCCGACTCTGCCGCGCTGGAGGTTGAACGTCCTCGCGTGTTCATAGGCAAATTCCAAAGACCACATGCGGGAATACGTGAACTCGGCCATGGAATCGTGACAGCCCAGCACGGTATCTCGTAAGAACCAGCAAATGAGAGATACGAGCGCGAGGCTCGATATCAGTAATACGGCAAGATATATCTTGTACGAACTGCCATTAAGCCGGTTGTTTGCTTCCATTTGCAATAAATCTCCTGATGACGGTGATCATGCCGGTAACGATGTAGTACACGATTATGGCGATATAGAGCAATCCATCGATAAGGATGGCAGTGTTCATCTCGTTATGGAATCCGTTGTATTCGACATTCGGAAGATATGTGTATGCAAAGGGCACCATAAGGAGTGCCGTGAGTACCAGATAGGGAATATCCTTCGCGCCGAACTCTTCGTCGCCCAAAATCATTATGAACAAAGGCGCGATCAGGTAGCAGGAATTGTAGAGTGCCGAGTTGGGCGTGAGGAAGATCATCAGGGCAGTAGCCAAAAGGATCTTTCTCCAGTTGCATTTGTCAAAGATGAAGATGAATGCGACAAGGATCGTGAAAACCACGCCGCATGCAAGCCAGCTCATCTTGATGACGCCGTCGTTGGGCACCTGTCCGTTCATCCTGTACAGATATCCGACAAGGCCGGTTATGCCGACATTGTAGTGGAGCCTGTAAGATCCGCCGTCACCGAAATCCAGCACCATGTGATAGAAGTGCCTTGCGTTGTCGATGAATGTTCCCTCGAAGAAGAATATCGGAACGATCGTGGTGACCAGACCGGTTATGACTGCTGCGATGAGCTTTTTGAACTTGCGTCCGAAGACGTAGATCATGAGCATATAGACGGGGTAGATCTTGGTAGCCGCAGCGAGTCCGAGGAACACGGCTCCCCAGATCGAATCGGGTTTTTCCTCTTCTATCACGGCCCACATCACGAGGAAGATCGTTGTAAACAGGAGATAGTTGCCTCTGTCTATCGCGAAGAGCACGGGGGTGCTTACCGCAACCAGCGCGAAAAGGATAAATGCGGAAGAGAAATCGTGGAAAGTCTTCTTGCGGCTCTTTAATACGATTACGAGAATGGCGCCTGCCAGAATGCAGACATAGAAGATGGAAACGAGTACCAGTAATGATTTCTGTATGTTGGGATCACCTGATTCGATGATCGCGCCGAACGAATCATACTTACTGTAGTTGGTCACATATGCAAAAGGCAGAGCAAGGACAAGGCTGAGCGGCGGATAATTCGTTGCCCATGAGATATACGGATTGAGACCGTATACCGCCTTGTTGATCTCGTAGAAATCAAGGAATCTTACCGGAGGTGCATAAAGAGGATTGGCTATGGGCCATGCTTCCCCGAGGATATATGTGTGCTGGAAACGGAAGAGCAGGAATATCAGGTTGAAAAGGATAAAGACACCTGCAAAGATCTCAAGTCTTGTCCTGTTATCCGTGTTTGCAAGCTTAAGGTTTGTCATCAGGAATTCTCCGATACGTGATAAAAATACTAAAGAAGTATAACATAATTTTGATTGTATATTATAATAAGAAAACTGTGGGGAGAAATCGGTTTTATCTGTGTTTTGCTTAATTTGAAAAAGCGGGGCATTAATGTAGACTACGGATTATGGCAAGAAAAGTACATTCGGCGGCTAAACATATAGACTTTGTTTTATTCGATATACTGGCACTCGTTATATCGTTTGTAGCCGCATATTTTATAAGAATCGACAGATCTGATGACGCGGAGTACTTCGAGATGTACCGCGACATGGGTATCCTTATCCTTGTCATCTATCTTGTCATCGTAGCTTTCAACAGCACACACAGTAATATCCTGAAGCGGTCGGCACTGAGGGAAGCCTGGGAAGTCGGCATACTGAACGCCGAGATCATCTCCGTAGTATTCGCGATCCTGTTCGCCAGCAAGTCGACCATCGTCTATTCACGTATCCTGTTCGCGGTATTCATCGCCCTGGACTGCGGTCTCATGTTCATGTTCAGGTCTTTGCGCAAGTTCTTTATCCTGTCCCAGTTCAGGAACGGCAAGAACACTTCGAAGGTCCTGGTCGTAACTTACGAGAAGAACGCAGAACAGATCATCGAGGCTTTGAAGAGCCAGAATACCGGTTACTACGAATATAAGGGCATCATCCTTGAAGGCGAGAGTACCGAGACCGAGATCTGCAGGATCCCCGTTCTCAAGATGGAGGGCATCCTCGATTACATCAAGGAGAATGCGATCAACGAAGTCTTTATCTTCCTCAAGCACGGCGAGAGCGGCAAGCTCATGAGCAAGTTCATGATTATGGGTCTCACGGTCCATGTAGGTCTGGACCTCGAACTCAGGAATCTGTCTAACGTTACGATCGACCAGATGGCAAACTATACGATCGTTACTTCCACGATCTCACGCGCCACGGTCGGAGAACTCTTCGTCAAACGCGCCTTTGACCTCCTTGTAGGCGTTATCGGTCTTATCGTTACTGCATTCACGTTTGTTTTCGTGGCACCCATCATCAAGATCCAGTCGCCCGGACCGGTCTTCTTTGTTCAGAAGAGGGTCGGTAAGAACGGCCGCGTGTTCAACATGATCAAGTTCCGTTCCATGTATGTGGATGCGGATTACCAGAAGGCAGCCTTGATGGACCGTAACGAGATGAACGGTCCGATGTTCAAGGTCGAAGACGACCCCAGATGTTTCCCTTTTGGAAGATTCATGCGTCTGGCATCGATCGACGAGCTCCCTCAGTTCTTCAACATCCTTATGGGTGATATGTCCCTCGTCGGAACGAGACCTCCGACGCTCGATGAATTCGAACTTTACAAGACACACCACATGAGCCGTCTGGCCATGAAGCCCGGACTTACCGGCATGTGGCAGATATCGGGAAGATCCAAGATTACCGATTTTGAGGAAGTGGTAAAGCTCGACAATGAGTACATCCGTAATTTCTCGCTGCCTCTGGACATAAAGATCATCTGCAAGACATTCTTTACGGTCTTGAGCCGCAAGGGATCCCAGTGATCTTTTCAGCGGGAGAGCAGATCCTTTTTCCAATAATCAGTCCGAATGAGTTTTGACTCGAATTCCCTCTTATCCTGTATGAGCAGGTTCTGAAGTACAAGTCCGGCAATGAACAGGATTATCGCCGTGAGCATGGCAAATCCGCACGCGATCAGGGTAGGGAATCTGGGTACTAATCCCGTCTGCCAGTATTCGATGAAGACGGGTACCATGAAGCCGATGCTCGTGAGGGCGAGTACGCCTGAGATCATTCCGAAGAACCTTCTCGGCTTGTAGTCGCGGAAGAGTCTTACGATGGTGGCGAGGACTTTGATGCCATCGGAATAAGTGTTGAGCTTTGACACGCTTCCTTCGGGTCTGTCCTTATATTCGATAACGAGATTCTTTATGTACATACCGCGGTGGAGGGCATGGATGGTCATCTCTGTCTCCACTTCAAAGCCCTTGGAAAGAATGGGGATCGTCTTGACGAAAATTAATCCCAACGCCCTGTATCCTGTCATTATGTCCTTGATGTCTGACTTAAAAATGCTGTTGATGGCAGACCTGACGAGAGAGTTTCCCGTGTTGTGGAACGGGCGTTTGTTCTCTTTGAAGTAAGTGCCCGAGAGTCTGTCGCCGATAACCATGTCTGCGCCGTCTTCGAGGACCATGCGTACCATCTCGGGTGCGGACTCGGCAGGATAAGTGCAGTCACCGTCGACCATTACATAGCACTCGGCATCGATCTCGCGGAACATGCGCCTTATGACATTGCCCTTGCCCTGTATGTGTTCATCCCTTACGACGGCTCCGGCTGCTTCGGCTTCTTCCTTGGTGTTGTCCGTGGAATTGTTGTCATAGACATAGATCACCGCCTCCGGCAGACTTGCCTTGAAGTCGGTTACGACCTTCCTTATGGTCTTCCCCTCGTTATAGCAGGGGATCAGTACAGCAATCTTGTCCATTCAAGTAGAATACTACATATTCATTAACTTTTGGGGTGTGCTATTATTTATGCCTATGGGTAATAAAAAGCAAAAGCGCGTATCCCGCGGCATCCTCCGCATCGTGATCGCATCGGTATTGTTCTTTGTCCTGGTGCTCATTGTCACCTCGATGTTCTGGTGCATGGGTGTCTGGCATGACATCACCGTGGACGAGATTCTGTTCCATCTGAACGCCCCCATCGAGGGTACGGCGGAAAATGTCATGACGGGCTTTTACCTCAAGGCTCTCCTTCCGGCAGTCCTCATTACTGCCGTCTTTACGGCAATTCTTGCCGCTCTCAGAAAAAGACCGAAGCCCCGGAAAGCCTTCAAGATCGGATCCTGGGCAACCGCAGGAATTGCATTCGTCCTGGCGCTTGTCCTTTTCTGCAACCAGTACGGCGTCATAGGTTATATCAGTTCACAGCTTATCGCTTCCGACTTCATCAGCAGGAACTATATTGATCCGGGCAGCGTTGCGATTAACTTCCCCGAGCAGAAGCGCAACCTCATATACATCTATCTTGAATCAATGGAAGATACCTATGCGGACACGGGGTCAGGCGGCGCATTCGAAGAGAACGTCATCCCCGAGTTAACGACGCTCGCACTCGAGAACGAGTGCTTTGCCGGAGATTCGGGCTTCCTGGACGGAGGCTATGTCACAACGGGTACGACCTATACGATGGCCGCACTTCTGGCACAGACATCAGGCATCCCCATGAACAGCAACGGCAGTATCGGCAACGCCGCTTCGTCTTACGCGGATTCCTTCTATCCGGGTGCGACCGTCTTAGGCGACATCCTTGCAAAAGAAGGCTACAATCAGATGTTCATGTGCGGTTCCGTCGCGTATTTCGGCGGCAGGGAACTGTATTTCGAGGGGCACGGCGGATACAAGGTCTTTGACTACAAGTACGCCGAACTGAACGATTACATCCCCAAGGGCTACAAGGTCTGGTGGGGCTACGAGGACTCGAAACTGTTCGACTTCGCAAAGGAGCAGATCCTCGAGATGGCAGCAGATGACGCCCCCTTTAACTTTACGATGCTCACGGCGGACACGCATTTCGAGGACGGGTATCTGTGCGATCTGTGCGGCTCAGCCTACGGTGACCAGTATTCCAATGTTATGGCGTGCTCTTCCTCGCAGGTGTACGAGTTCGTCGAGTGGGCCAAGCAGCAGGATTTCTATGAGAATACGACGATAATCATCAGCGGTGACCACACCACGATGGACAGCGATTACTGCGAGAATCTTCCTTCCGACTATGTGAGGAAGACCTACGTATGCGTGATCAATCCCGCATGTGAGTGCGAGACTTCGGACAGGCGTGAATATACTACGCTCGACATGTTCCCGACGACGCTTGCGGCCCTGGGCTGTGAGATTGAAGGGGACAGACTGGGCCTGGGGACGAACCTGTTCTCGTCAAAGCCGACTCTGCTTGAAGAGTACGGGGCGGAGTTCTTAGATAGTGAACTTGCCAAGAAGACCGACTTTTATGAGACGATAGGAAGCTTTGACAACCTGACGTCAGACATCATGAAACACCTGAGATATATTGATCTTCAGACTGAACTTACCGATTCGGGCGAGCTTAAAGTCGAATTCTGGGGCATCGAAAATGCCGGCCTTGAGATCGCATCAGCAAGGGGAGAGTTCTATTCGGGCGATGTATTGGTAGCCTCGTGTGACTTTGCCCTGCAGCAGGACAAGACATATACGGGTTCGCTTGACCTGAGTTCGCTGTCTTTCCGCGATGTGTACACCGGCACGATGAAGATCTTTGCGACTGACACAGACGGCGTGGAGCATGTGGCATTCGTGAACGACGACAACATCTCAGTGATATCCTGTGACGATCTGGGTTCTTACCTTGAGATGCTTGCAGGCCTTGAAGACGTGACCGTCCTGGTCGGCGTTAAGGACGAGGCTTCCACGAACCTGACGGCTGCGGACTGCGAGGCGTTCGAGAAGCTCGGAGTATCGTGCGACCTGATCGGAGGCTTCGGTTATTCGTACTATGCGGTCTGCGGCGGCGGAGTGTATGAATCTGCTTCATCGGATGAGATGATACAGGTTTCCGGCACGCTTGGAGACGGAACGCCTTATGAGATAACAAGTGCGGGTGCCCAGACCGGCAAGGTCTGCTCGATAGAGATCGGCAATGCCGAGTATGCTTTGAATACCAGAGGCTTTAATTTCGTTGTGTACGATAACAAGACAGGCGTGGTGGTGGACCGCCAGGTGTATGATGTCTACGATCTGACCTCGAAGTACATGCTTACCGATGAGACGGTGGAGTTCACTTATTCATACGACGCTTCTGCGAATACGCTGGATGTGTATGTCGGAAGTTCGGACCTGGAGGTGCTCGAATCGCACAACCCGTATGTCTATATGTTTATCTGGTCAGGCGACAAGCCCGAAGCCATCAATAAGATAGCGTTTACCAAGGATACTGACAGCGAAGGACGCGTGTGTTTCGTTGCCGAAGACGTCGATCTGAAAGGTTACGATCCGTCCTCATTCGGCATAATGCTGTTCCTCAAGTGCCAGGATACGGGCTTTGTCGATTACAAGACGAAGGTGTACGGCAGCCTGACTTGACATCGGTGTTATAATCGACATATATCGAAAACCCAAAGAGGAGATCCGTCCATGGCAAGACCCGTCAAGGTCAGAAGAGTCTGCGAAGAGCCCAAATATACGCGTTTCGTGCCTGTAGGTGCCGAGAAGATAGACGCAGTAGTGCTTTCCATAGAAGAGTTTGAGGTCATGCGCCACGTTGACTATCAAAAGATGACCCACGAGGAGTGCGCACGTCACATGGCCATATCGCGCACCACGGCGACCGAGCTCTACGAGACCGCAAGGACAAAGATCGCGGACAGTCTCATCAACGGCAAGGTCCTCTGTATTGAAGGCGGTAATTACAAGGTCTGCGAAGGCGCGTCCGGCTGCAAGGCGCTGCACGGTGAAGCAAAGTGCGGTGAGAAGTGCGGCGGCAAGGAGTAGAAGTCAGAACTTGAATTCCGGGATCAGATCATCTCCGGTTGAATTCATCTCCTGAACAAAAGCGTTTGTCTGGCCGAGATCAGCCAGTAATTCACACATAAGATCATAATGTCCGGGGGCAAGTGTCCTCTTGAGACGGCTGTCTGCCGCGGGATCGGAAAGCACTTGCGGCATCGGCGTATACTGGCTCATCAGGCTGATATAGATCTTGTTTCCGTAGCGCGAAGTCAGGTATTCAAGGATGCGGCGGGTGTCAAAAAGGCATCCGGGGAGCATCAGGTGGCGCACTATAACGCCTTTCTTCATCAGTCCGTCTTCGATAACGGGTCTGCCTGTCTGTCTTACCATCTCGTCTAACGCGAGCGTGCAGTTCTGGAAGTAATCTTTGCACCTTGCAAATTTCCCGGAAATATCGGAAGAACAGAATTTCATGTCCGGCATGTAGATATCGACCAGACCATTCAGCATCCGCAGGGTCTGAACGGAATCGTAGCCGGAGGAATTCACGGCCACGGGGATCTTCAGTCCCTTCGACTTTGCAAGAATCAAAGCTTCGGCCACGGACGGCGCGAAATGCATCGGCGTAACAAGGTTGATGTTATGGGCTCCTTGATCCTGAAGCTCAAGGAAGATCTCCGCAAGTCTCGGGGGATCCGCCTCCTCGGCATGGCCGGTAGGTCCTTTGGATATCACGTTGTTCTGGCAGAAAACGCAGCCCGTACCGCACCCCTCAAAGAAGACGGTCCCGCTTCCGGAGGTGCCGGATATCACGGGTTCTTCTCCGTAATGGAGTTTATAAAGATTTACGAGCGGTATGTCCTTGCATCTGCAAAACCCCGCCGAAACTGTGCGGTCTACTCCGCAGCGTCGGGGGCACAGGTTGCAACATTTGTACGGGTTGTCCATGCAAATGATTCTACACTAATTTGACCTCAGTGATAAAATGTGTGAGATATGAGAGAAGTGGATTTTCCAAATGAAGGCAGGCCGCCCGTAAGATCTGCAGATCCTGCGGTCAGGAAGGCAGCCGAACACGCCAGGAATGCGCAGCATCAAGGCAGGCCCGCAAGACCTGCAAATGCGGCCAAGAGACCTGCCCCCAGGAAGCAGCAGCCGAAGCAGAAGAAGTCCCGCGTTGGATTTCTTATGTTCCTTTTTGTCTGCGCGATATTCATCATGGTCGTATACCGCTTCTTCGTATTCATGACCGACGAGGCAAAGAAGGTCATCCCGGAAGTTACGACAGAAGTTGCTTCCCCCGTCACATTGGATTACTACTTCACCGAAGCTCCCGTCATATCCGATCTGGTGAGCTGCAATCTTGATTTTGCGACAGTCAATTACGCGGTCCCGCAGGATATTTACTTTACCATCACGATGTACTACAGGAACTACCCTTGTGTCCTGCATGTTGTGGATACGACTCCTGCCACGGCCGAGGCCATACCGCAGACGATGTTCTCCGTTGACGAGGTGCCGCCCGCAGAAGAGTGCATAACCGGCATCACGGATGCGACTGCCGTCACGGTGGCATGGGCCGAGGAGCCTGACATCAGCGACGGAGGAGAGATGAGTTTCGATGTCCTCCTTACGGATGCATGCGGCAACGTATCTACGGTTGCGGTGCCGTTCTCTGTCACGAAAGACACCACTGCACCCGTTATCACCGGAACCAAGGACATCGAAGGCTACTGCGACGACCCGATAACATACAAGGACGGCGTCACGGTCACCGACAACTACGACGACAATCCGGTACTTTCCATCGATAACACCGCAGTGGACATCTACGCGGCAGGTGAGTACACGGTCATCTATACTGCAACAGATTTCAGCGGCAATTCTTCCACGGCCGAGATCACGGTCACCCTCGAGGAGAAGCCTTCGACATACGTTGAGCCGTATCTGGTCGAGGAGGCTGCGAAAGAGATCTTGGAGCAGATCACGGAACCCGGCATGACAGACATGGAGATTGCGCTCCAGATCTGCTGGTGGTGCCGTTACAACATCAACTATGTTGAGAAAGCAGACGTCACATCCCAGACCCGCGCGGCTTACGACGGTCTGGTCAACCGTGCCGGAACCTGCTACACGATCGCATATGCTGCCAAGGCACTGTATGACGCGGCAGGCATCGAGAACATGATAGTAAAGCGTGAGCCGTATACTTACAGCCCGCACTACTGGAACTATATCTGCATCGACGGACAGTGGTATCACTGCGATTCGACGCCGAGACATGAGTATTCGAGCTATTTCTTCATGTACACCACGGACGAACTCAAGGCCATTTGGCTGAACGGCTGGAACGGCTACAAGTTTGACGAGAGCAAGTATCCCGAGAGTGCTACCGAGTCCGTGCAGTCGATGATCAATTACTCAAAACACTCAGTCAAATACGACTGATTATTCATGATATAATTGGGTAACAAACCCGTACCCAATGGAGGATCTGCAATGGATACCTTATATATCGTAATGCCCGCATATAACGAGGAAGCTAATATCGAAGAAGTCGTATCTTCCTGGTATCCCGTGCTCGAGGGCAAGTCCCCGGAATCGAGGCTGGTCGTTGCCGATGCAGGCAGCAAGGACAAGACACATGAGATCCTTGAGAGAATGAAGGAGACCATGCCCCAGATCGAGATAATCTCAGACACGGGTACATACCACGGCCCCAAGGTCATCGCGCTTTACAACTATGCGATATCCAAGGGCGCTGATTATATCTTCCAGACTGACTCTGACGGACAGACACTCCCCGAAGAATTCGGTGCGTTCTGGGAGATGAGGACCGCATACAAGGGTATCTTCGGACACCGCAAGGTGAGAGGAGACGGCAAGTCCAGGGCTTTCGTCGAGAAGGTCGTATGCTTCCTCTTAAAGCTTTATTTCCACGTCAAGGTACCGGATGCAAATGCGCCTTTCCGTCTCATGAACGCACAGACCGTTGCCAAGTACATCGGCCGTCTGGACAAGGACTACAACCTGCCGAACATCATGATGACCACATATTTCGCATACTACAAAGAGGACATGATCTTCAAGGAAGTAACGTTCAGACCGAGACAGGGCGGAACTAATTCCATCAACATCCCGAAGATCGTCAAGATAGGCTGGAAGGCCCTGAAGGACTTCCACAACCTCAAGAAGGCAATGTAATGAACAAAGGCCTTAAGACAGCAATAACTGCGGCAGTTCTTACCGCCGTCAGCATCGGAGCGCTGCTCTTCACGCAGCGCCTTCTTATGCCCAAGTATCAGAAGGGCATCATAGAAGGCTCTTTTACCGAGGAGTACTACAAGGAGAAGGTCCCGCATGAGGTCCTTATCTTCGGTGACTGCGATGCGTACGAGAACATCTCGCCGATCAAGATGTATGAGGACTACGGAATATCCGCATATATCAGGGGTTCGGGCGAGCAGTACATCTGGCAGTCCTACTATCTTCTCGAAGACGCGCTCAGGATAGAGACACCGAAGATAGTCGTGCTGTCCATACATTCGATGCAGTTCGATCAGCCGAGATTCGAGGCATACAACCGCATGACACTGGACGGCATGCAGTGGTCTCCCGTCAAGGTGGATGCCATCAATGCTTCCATGATGGAAGACGAGACGTTCCTGTCTTATGTCTTCCCGATCCTCAGATACCATGAACGCTGGAGCGAACTTACCCCGACAGACTGGCAGTGCATCTTCTCGAAAGAAATCACCTCACACAACGGCTACTACATGCGCTGCGACACAAATCCTTTTGTCGGATATCCGATCCAGCAGCCTCTGCTTACCCCGGAGTTCGGCGACAATGCAATGTATTATCTGCAGAAGATCACGGACCTTTGCAAGGAGAACGGCATCACCCTCATCCTGGTGCGTGCTCCGCTGGAATACGGCTGGTATCCCGAGTGGGACCAGAACATACAGGAGTTTGCAGACAGCAACGGCATCACATATCTGAACTTCAATGATTACAAGGAAGAGATGGGCCTCGACCTGTCGACCGACACCTACGATGCAGGCATCCACCTCAATATCTACGGTGCGGAGAAACTGTCCGCTTTCTTCGGGGAGTACCTCGTGACCAACTACGACCTGACGGATTACCGCAATGTGCCCGAGGTTGCCGCGGTTTACCAGGAAAAGATAGCATTCTATGATTACATGCGCGATGACCAGCTTGCCGAACTCGAGCAGTATGGGCAGCTTGTAAGTTACGGTCCCAACGCTGCCGAGTAATGAGAAAACTTTTTGTCATATTATTATAATTATTATGTTGCCAATTTGGCATTCTGTGATAGTATTCTTTAATGTGAGAAATTGGAGTTAAATAGGAGGCTATCAAATTATGAAAAATTCCAAGGTAATTGCTGCACTTCTTGCGGCAAGCATGATGTTCGCACTCGGTGCATGCTCTTCCGAGGTTGCACCCGTATCATCTGACGTCAATGTCATCTCTACAGAGGCTCAGGGTGCAAATCCCCAGCAGGGCGCAGGCGTAGAGGTTACTGTTGACCCCAACGCAGCAAGCACAAACTTCGCATTCACTTATGAGGGCGTTGATGTCATCGTCGGAACAGACATGAATTCCCTTGTTGATTCCCTCAACGCAGTTGCAGGCGATCCCCAGTACTTTGAGGCAGCTTCCTGCGCAGGCGACGGAATGAGCAAGACTTACACATACAAGGGTGGTTCTTTCTCCATCTCTACAAACCCTTCCGGTAATTCCGATATCATCTCGAGCATCATGCTCAACGACGATACGGTCTCCACGGCAGAGGGCATCTGCATCGGTTCCACGGCAGACGAAGTTACTGCAGCTTACGGCGAGTCTTCCAATGCTACAGAGACAACGATGACATACGAGAAAGGCTCTTCTTCCATCGTATTCGTACTTCAGGACGGAAAGGTAAACAACATCATCTACAACGCTCAGTTCTGAGCCTTGGAGGTCAATGATCAAGCTTAAGTTGGATCGGATTTTCGGATTCATTATCATGCCGGTTCTTACCGGCATGCTTTTTGGTGCATATACGGCTTACCATATGTACACCGACATGATAACCGAGATCGATACGGAATTGATCGAATCGGTGGATCTGGAATACGGAAGACCGATCTCGCTTAGCTGCTTTTTCACCGAGATTCCGCCTAACACACAGTTCATAACCAATGTCTCCCAGATAGATACCGGCAAGCTTGCAAGCTACGATGTCTATATCGATTGCGGAGGCCACATCGTACACTCCGTTCTGAACGTGGTAGACAAGACCCCGCCGGTAGGCAAGGCGGTAGCCCAGGAAGTCTATTGCGGTGAGGTTCCGGCTGCAGAGGATTGCGTGACGGATGTTTTCGACATGGTCGGATACACTGTTGAGTACGCAGACGGCGAACCTGCCCTGGACGAAGGCGGCGATTTCAACATACCCATAAAGCTTACCGACACATACGGCAACGTGCGCATCCAGTATGTCCCGTTCTACGTAAAAGATGACCAGACGGGACCTGAGATAGATGGTCTCAAGGATCTTACGGTCGAGCTCGGAGGCACACTCCTTTATAAGGAAGGCGTCACGGTCACTGACGATTTTGCCGAGAATCCGGTCCTCACGATCGACAACACTGCCGTCAACCTTAACATAGTCGGCAATTACCCCGTTACCTACAAGGCCGTCGACGATGTCGGCAACGTAACGGAGGAGAAGATCACCGTATCAGTCGTTCTCAACTACAGCGCAGGCCTTCTCGAGGAGGAATCCTACGAGGAAGTCGTTGAACAGGCTTATGCTTACGCTGCTGAGATATTGGATGAGATCACGGACCTCGAGAACAAGACGGACGTCGAGATAGCGATGGACATCTTCTACTGGGTATACCACAAGGTCGGCTTCTCGCACGGTTCGTCCGACTATACTTCGTGGGCACATGCCGCAGTGAAATGTTTCGAGACCAGAAGGGCTTCGTGCTACGGAAGGTGGGCCATCTGCAAGTCGATGCTCGATGTCGCAGGCATAGACAATATCTGTGTCGAGAGAGGCCCGAATCCCTGGCAGGTCCATTACTGGTGCCTGGTATACCTTAACGGCGGATGGTATCACTGCGATCCGCAGGCGTACCTGAATGAAGACGGCGCCAACTGGGGCAACTTTGTATTCATGTGTACGGATGCCGAGCTCAAGAACAAGGCCGGCAACCACGATTTCGAGGGTGACCTGTATCCTGAGAGATCAACGGTATCCGTCCAGCAGTACATTAATGTCTATACGGGCACGATAAAGTCCGATTTCCCTTATATCGACGAAGAGGACTGATGATGGTCGGACGTGTCGGGATATTGATAGGAACCGGTTGTGCCTGCTGCCTTGGAGCAGTTGTTGCGGGCCTGATCATATCCGACAAGTCTGCTCAGGGTAACCTGATCAATGAGGTCCGCCTTGAGACAGGCTCGGCAATCACTCTGCAGGCTTTCTTTGAAGAGACTCCCGAAGATGCCTCGATCGTGACCGATGTCTCGGGCATAGATACTTCTGTTCCCGGAACATATCCGCTCGTTATCTCCTATGGCGGAAAGGAAGAGGATGTCACTCTTACGATCTCTGATACCACAGCACCTTCGGCGGTGCCGGTCAGCCAGAGCATCTACCTGGGCAAAGAACTGCCCTCTGCGGAAGACTTCGTTACTGATATATACGATCTGTCCGGTAATGTGACGATCGACTTCAAGGAGATTCCTGACAAGTTCACCGCCGGCTGCACGGATGTAACGATCGTGCTGTTCGATTCGTACGGCAACTCTTCGGAAGTAGTCTCGCAACTCGACGTAATAGACGACTGCACGGGACCGACGATATATGCTCCGAACAGCATCAACCTTATGGTCGGCGAAGAGATTGACCTGGAAGCATGGGTCACGGCTACGGATGATTACGACACGGACCCGGAGATCTTCATTGACACTTCGTGCGTTAACTTCAGCAAGATAGGCGCATATACTCTGGCGTATGTTGCACTGGATGATGCCGGCAACCCGACGCGCAAAGAAATCCCTGTCACCATACTGCCTCCGGAAGGCGACGATTTCAACGAATACGTATACCAGATGGCAGATGACATCCTTGTCACGCTCAAGGCCAAGAAAAAGACCAAGACCGCACTTGCGATCTTCAACTATGTTCACGACATGATGACCTACGACTCGTCCAAACAGGGTGCTTCGACTCCCGAAGAGGCGGCATTCATAGGTTTCACGACTCACACGGGCAACTGCTATATCTATGCGAGCTGCTGCAAGATCCTTCTGGACCGCGCAGGCATAAGCAACATGTACATCACGAGATACCCGATCACCACGAGCGGTCACTACTGGCTCCTTGTCCGTCTTAACGGCAAGTGGTGGCACTGCGACGCGACGCCGTTCATGGGCCACGAGGGCATCTACTTCATGCTTACCGACGACCAGCTCGACCAGTACCACGAATTCAATCCCGACAAGTATCCTCCGCGTTCGACCACGCATTCGGGCATGGCTGTCGGTGCATGCGTAGGCATGGCGAAAGACTACTCCGCTGCTCCTGTTGATGCCGCCGGCGATGATCCCATGATCGACGATGAGGCACTGATCCCGTCCGTGACGCCCACTCCGTCTGTGACACCTGAATTGACACCTGCGGCAACACCGTCGGTAACGCCCGGCGCGGAAGCCGGTGGCGGCGAAAATGCCGAAGGCGGAGATACTGAAGATCCGGGCCTGCCTCCCGTACCGACCGTGGCTCCCGAAGAGACGGAACCCGCCCCGACGGAGACTTCCGCGGATACGACCGAGGGCGGCGAGAACGGCGTGTAAGCAGACCGTTTTCGAGAAAAACGGAGAAAAAAAGAGAATTTGTGCGATTTTCGCAGAATTCTTCCGAAAAAATGCTTGACTTCCACTTCCATGCTGAGTATTATATGCAGGCTGACCTAAGTCGGCAGTATTAATAATGAAGATAGAATTTAAGGAGAACGCACATGAGTACATATGTTGCAACCAAGGATTCAATCGAGAGAAAATGGCTTCTTATCGACGCTGAGGGCATGACACTCGGCCGTCTCGCTACAGAGGTTGCTAAGCTCCTCCGCGGCAAGCACAAGCCCACTTTCACTCCTTTCCTTGATACAGGAGATTATGTAATCGTTATCAACGCATCCAAGATGGTGCTCACAGGTAACAAGCTTGATCAGAAGAAGTACCGTCATCACACCGGCTATCCGGGCGGACTCAAGGAAGTTGATTACCGCACATTGATGGCAAAGAACCCCGAGAAGGCTCTCGAGCTCGCAGTTAAGGGCATGCTTCCCAAGAACTCACTCGGTCGTCAGATGTTCAGAAAGCTTCACGTTTATGCAGGCGCTGACTATGAGCAGACCGCGCAGAAGCCCGAAGCTTACAAGTTTTAATCGGAGGTTCACATGGCTAAGAAAGCATCAGTTTATTACTATGGCACAGGCCGCCGTAAGAATGCGGTAGCATGTGTAAGACTTATTCCGGGTAAGGGTAAGATCACTATCAACGGTAAGGACATCGATGAGTATTTCGGTCTTGATACACTCAAGCTCATCGTTCGCCAGCCGCTCGTTCTCACTGAGACTGAGGGCAAGTTCGACGTCGTAGTCAAGGCTATCGGCGGCGGCATCTCAGGTCAGGCAGGCGCTATCCGTCACGGAATCTCCAGAGCACTTGTTCAGGCTGACGAAGCTTCCTACAAGGCAGTTCTGAAGACCAACGGACTCCTCACAAGAGACGCAAGAATGAAGGAAAGAAAGAAGCCGGGTCTCAAGAAGGCACGTAAGGCTTCACAGTTCAGTAAGCGTTAATCGATCGTTCGATCACTCCAAGGCCGCTCCATCCGGGGCGGCCTTTTAGTTTGCCCGGATGGCCCGCGGTCCCTGCCGGGTGTGGCGGCCCGGCGGCCTTTTTCGCGCAGGTGGCGCAAAAGTCCCTGATTGAGTCCCGCTTTTGCCATCAATCAGGGACTCAATGCGAGAAATCCCTGTTTGAGTCCCTGAAATGACCTCAAACAGAGACTCAATGCGGGACTTTTGCCGCTTCCACTCGAAAATCACACCCGTCTGCTATATTATGTAT
>JAILMZ010000080.1 GCA_024692105.1 Saccharofermentans sp. | reverse complement strand
CGCGATGAGTTCTGTGCACTGTCTTACGACATTGTGGATATCAGTCGAATCCGGATTATCGTCATATGAATAGAGAGCTAAGACCGAACGTGCAAGCTTGTTCATGATATCAGGCGAAGGTGCCTTCATGATCATGTCCTCGGTAAAGTTCGGAGGTAGAGGTCTCGAGCTCGACAGAAGCTCATTGAATCTTGCGAGATCGCTCTCGGTGGGAAGGTCTCCCGTAAGGAGCAGGAAAGCAGTCTCTTCAAAACCGAAGCGTCCCTGAGGGAAGAAACCGTTTACAAGATCGGAGATCTCATATCCCTGATAGAAGAGCTTGCCTTCTACCGGGATCCTGTCTGCATCATCAACGATATAACTCATTACCTCGCCGACTTCGGTAAGTCCTACGAGCACGCCCGTGCCGTCATTGTTCCTGAGGCCGCGCTTAACGTTGTACTTTGTATACAGAGTAGGTTCGATGTGGCTCTTAACGCTTGCCACATCAGTCAGCATGCCTATTATCTCTTCTTTCTTATCGGGTTCCATTGCATCTTCCTTCTTTGCACATAGTTGTGCTTATGATTTCAGCCATGAAATTATAACATCTTTTACGCGATAATATTATTTAAAAAAATGAGCGCAGAAGGCCAAATGATTATGTAAACAGTCAACGCAGGGTCTGCAGCACGTATCCCATGATGGACGAAGCCGCCGCAGCGTTGAGGGATTCGGCCTTGCCGGGCATCGGGATCCTGACGAGTTTGGTGCACCTTGCGGAGGTCTCGTCCGTGAGGCCCCTGCCCTCGTTGCCTATGAGATACATGACCGGCAGAGTGATGTCGGCCTTGGAGAGTTCGTCGCCTTTGAGGTGCATCGCAAGTGTTGAGACGGAGCGTTTCGAGCAGAACGCGAAAGCATCCTCCGGGGTCTTGGTCACCAGCGGCAGATGCCAGACCGACCCCATCGAGGCGCGGATCGTCTTCTCGTTGAAGGGGTCGCATGTGCCGGGGCTCATGATGACCGCGGTGAAATCGAACGCGTCGGCAGTCCTTATGATCGTCCCCAGGTTGCCCGGGTCCTGCACATCCTCAAGGTAGCAGTAGATGTCCTTGCCGTCGCCCCTGAAAGGTATCGTGCCCGACATGTCCGGCTGGCCCACGACGCAGGCAATTCCCTGCGGATGCACCGTCGACGCTATCTTCTCGAAACACCTCTCGCTGACAACAGTTACATCCGCACCCCTTGCGTAGTCCTTTGCCCAGTCCTCGTTCTCCTCAGTAACCACGACCTCGCGTATCGCCGCTCCCGACTCGATCGCGTCGCGGCAGAGCCTCTCGCCCTCAATGAACACAACGCCCTCGCGGCGCGCGTTCTCGCGCTTGTGCAGAGCAGTGAGTGCTTTGATCTTAGGATTGTCCTTGCTGGTGATGACCATGGGTAGATGATAACACATGCCACAAAAGTTCGCTTGGGGGTTCGCTAATTGGCGAAGTTTATAGGCGAACTTCCTTGTTTGGGGTTACTAAAGCGTAGATAGTTCGCTCGTGAGTTCGCTAAACAGCGAACTTCACTGGCGAACTCCTGGGGTTGTAATTACATAAGCGTGTATTGTTCGCTCACATGTTCGCCAAACTGCGAACTTTACTGGCGAACTCCTGGGGTTGTAATTACATAAGCGTGTATTGTTCGCTCGCATGTTCGCCAAACAGCGAACTTTTCTGGCGAACTCCTGGAGTTGTGATTACTTAAACGTGTATTGTTCGCTCACATGTTCGCTAAAGAGCGAAGTTTACTGGCGAACATCGCGTACTCAACCAAACAAAAACCCCCGAAGCTTAACTTCGGGGGTGTGTAAGCAAATTGCTTAAATGAATTACAGAGCTGCCTTAGCCTTCTCAACGAGTGATGTGAAGCCAGCTGCATCCGTAACAGCGATGTCAGCGAGAACCTTGCGGTCGAGCTCGATGCCGGCCTTCTTGAGGCCGTTCATGAATCTGGAGTAGCTCATGTCGTTAAGACGGCAAGCTGCGTTGATTCTGATGATCCAGAGTCTTCTGAAGTCTCTCTTCTTGTTTCTTCTGTCTCTGTAAGCGTAGTTACCGGACTTTAATACCTGCTGGTTAGCAACCTTGAAGAGCTTGCTCTTGTGGCCCCAGTAACCCTTTGCCTGCTTGATGATCTTATGATGACGCGCTCTTACGCGGATTCCTCTTTTTACTCTTGACATATCTTTGTCCTCCTAATTCTCTAAACTTATGCGTAAGGGATCATCTTCTTGACGATCTTCGCGTTCTGATCTGAGCATACCTGGCTGTGTCTGAGGTGTCTCATTCTCTTTGTAGGTCTCTTGCTCAGGATGTGGCTTCTGAAGGACTGCTTATGAAGGACCTTACCGGTACCTGTTACTTTGAATCTCTTCTTGGATGAGCTGTGTGTCTTCTGCTTAGGCATTTTCATATCCTCCTAAATAATTTATTTCTTCTTAGCCGGTGACAGGTACATGACCATGTTCCTGCCCTCGATCTTGGGCGGTCTGTCGACTGATCCGTATTCGCTTACGCCCTCAGCGAACTTTTCCATCACTTCGAAGCCTTTGTTCTGGAACGCCATCTCACGACCTCTGAACCTGATGTTGACCTTGACTCTGTTGCCGTTCGAAAGGAACTTTACTACGGCCTTGCGCTTAACTTCGATATCGTGGACATCAGTGTTGAGCTTCAATCCGATCTCTTTGAGTTCCGTTTCCTTCTGATTCTTCTTTGCGTCCTTCTCCCTCTTCTTCTTCTCGAAAATGAACTTGTTGTAGTCCATTACCCTGCAAACCGGGTTGTCGGGATTCGGTGAGATGCAAACGAGATCGAGACCTGCTTCTTCAGCTTTCTGTCTTGCCTCGGCGATAGGTACGATACCTACCATCTCTCCTTCGGCGTCGATAAGACGAACGTTGTCGAACTTAATAGCGTCGTTGATCATCTGGTTTTCAGTTGTCTTAGCGATGGTGAACACCTCCTTCAAGCAATAAAAAAGAACGGATAACATCCGTTCTCTCATAACAGCCCTGCCTTAAGATTAAGGCACCCTCTATATTAGGTTTAACTATTAACCTCTTCACAAGCCTTAGCCGCTGGAGGTGAGAACGTAATGTTTCTTCTTTTTTGTCAACTCGGTTATATTACGCAAAAGTGCGGCCAAAGTCAAGCAATTTTTAATGAATTACTTTCAGGAAGGATCTGCGGTGTATCGGCGTGACCCCGTGCTCCCTTATGGCTGCGTAGTGGTCCTTGGTGCCGTAGCCCTTGTGTTTCGCGAACCCGTAGCCCGGATATTCCTTGTCGTAATCCATCATGATGTGGTCCCTGGTGACTTTCGCGAGGATCGAAGCGGCAGCGATCGAATCGCTCTTGGCGTCGCCCTTGATGATGGGCACCACCGGCAGTCCCGTGCCCTCGAGCTTGACTGCGTCGATCAGCAGGATGTCGGGCCTGACTCCGATCTCCTCCACGCACCTTCTCATCGCCTTCTTGGTGGCCTCAAGTATGTTGATCTCGTCTATCACCGCGGGACTCTCCGCGCACACTGCATACGCCAGGGCCTTCTCCTTTATCTGCACGAAAAGTTCCTCGCGCTTCTTCTCCGACAGTTTCTTGGAATCGTCAAGTCCCAGGATCTTCACCTCGGGGTCAAGTATGCAGCATGCCGCGACAACAGGTCCTGCGAGAGGTCCCCTTCCTGCCTCGTCGATGCCGCCAGGGAAGCTGTAGCCGTCCTCGCGCGCCTTTTCTTCGTATGCGTACATCTCTAAGTATTTCGCCTCGAGCTGCTCTTGTGTAAGTCTTGCCATGTCAGATATCCCCCTCCGGTTTGTCCGGCGACTCGAGCGTGATCCTGCCGATCCTGCCCTCGCGGAAGTCGTTCAGCAAGAGCCCTGCGAAACGGTTCTCATCCACCCTTCCGCCGCTCATGACGCAGCCCCTCTTCTTGCCCATCGCCAGGAACAGGTCATAGTAAGGATCGCTGTAACCTTCGTTCTCGTCGTAGTTATCCAGCATGTCGAGCGGCACGCCGTATCTTTCCTCCATGAGCTTGGGGTAAAGCTTTATCAGCAGCTTCATCGCATCGTATGCAGTCTCGACCACATCCGTGACGTCGTCTTTGACCGAGCCGCACATCTGCAGGCATACAGCGCTCCTGTGCGTTGCTATCTTCGGCCAGAGCACGCCCGGCATGTCCATCATTTCGAGCCTGCCCGGAGTCGTGATCCACTTGAAGTCCCTGGTAACACCCGGCCTGTCGCCCGTGACGGCTGCCTTCTTGCCCGCGAGCGCGTTGATGAGCGTGGACTTGCCCGTGTTCGGCGCGCCTACGACCATTGCCCTTATCGGCCTTCCTATGCGGCCCTTGGCGGCAGCGGCATCGAGCTTGTCCTTCATTATCTCCTGCGTGATCTGGTTCAGTTTGTCGAAACCCTTCTTATGCGAGGCTTCGATCGCGACCGCGTGCGTCGTCTTCTCGAACTCCGCGATCCACTTGGAAGTGAGGTTGGGATCCGCGAGGTCGCGCTTATTGAGAATGACTATCCTCGGCTTGTCCCCGATTATCTTGTCCAGCTCCGGGTTCCTGCTGGAGAAAGGTATCCTGCAGTCGCAAGTCTCGTAGACGAGGTCGACGAGCTTGAGCCTGTCCTTCGTCTCGTTCAAGGCCTTTCGCATGTGCCCCGGAAACCAGTTGATGTTATTTGACATAAACCACCTCAAATCTATAATTGATGATTTTACCATAATGTTAGTATGTTGCTATTCAGGAGGTGACTGTTATGGTAGATGTTCAAAACAAGTGGGTATTCGTCACGGGTGCGTCCCGCGGCCTCGGCAGCCTTTGCGCACTTTACATGGCCGACAAGGGGGCTAACCTCATACTGCAGGCACGTAGCCTTTCCGCTCTCGAAACGACTGCTAACATGGCAAGGGCCGCCGGCGTGCAGGTACACTGTTTCGCGTGCGACCTTGGTGATGAAGCGCAGGTTAAGGCTATGCTTGCTGATATAGATGCGCTCGGCGTTCGTGTGGACATCGTGCTTAACAATGCAGGAATACAAGTCACTTACCGTAATGATTATTATGAGACACCCGCGGAGGATTTCATTACGAGCCTGCGCGTGAATACGATCGCGCCCGCGCTGATCTGCTACCATTTCCTGCCGAAGATGATCGAAGCCGGTTTTGGCAGGATCGTGAATACCACTTCCGGAATTGCTTTGGAGCCTCAGCAGGCTGCGTACTCCGCGAGCAAGGCGGCGCTCGATAAGATAACTGTAGATCTCGGTTCCACGGTCGAAGGAACGGATGTAATCATCAGCCTCACTGATCCGGGCTGGTGCAGGACCGACTTGGGCGGCCCCAATGCGCCGAATTCACCCGAGAGTGCTCTTCCCGGCCTCGTCGTCGGCGCATTTGTGGACGACGGCAAGTCAGGCAGGCTGTTCCGGGCGCAGGATTATGCCGGAATGACGATCGAAGAGGCCGTTTTGAAGGCAGAAGGGTGACCTCCGGCAAACCGATGAGTAAAAAGTGTAGTAAAACGCCCCAATTACTCACTAAAAACTCATTTTCAACCAATAATGAGTAAAAAGTGTAGTAAACGGCCCGAATTACTCACAAAATACTCATTCGTCTTCATCGTCTTCATCGTCCGGCGGCGGAACCAGTACAGTCGAATAGATCGCGGTGTTCAATTGGGATTCAAACGACCGTATATCAAACGGAATGTCAGCCGTATCATGAGTGAACAGGATATCGATCCCGGGAACCAGTCCGGCATTGGTGTAGTTCGCATATTTGATGCCTGTAGTCCTGAGATATGAAGCAGACTGTTTGATTCCGAAGTGCTCATGGAATTTGCAGCAATCCAATTCCTCTATATACGGAACAAAATCAGGATATATGGGATATGTCAGTCCTTTGAGATACACTTCAGGCTCATACTTAAACGGTATGCCCATCGCGGTGTAATACTTCGCTATCTCTTGCTCTGCGTATGAACGGTAGAATATCCCGTTGAAAAAGTAATCCCTCGGCTTGCCATATTTGGTATCCGCATCATTCTTCAGGCTGTCGAAATACTTCTTATCGAGCACAACCGGGCTTTCGGTATCGATATACAACTTCCTGCGAACTTTCATCGGCATGCACTCGGGATCAGGTTCACCTTTGTAACTGCCGTCCCAGACAGATTCAAAGACCTGAAGCTGACGCTCATAGTATTTGCGCTTTTTATAATAACCCAAGTATTCTCTTCCGTTATTTGAATCTACCCTGTACCTGTGATTGCCGACGATGACTACTTTCGTTTGAACTCCGTGCAAAGTGTAAACTTGCAGGTTCACTTCCGGCAGTTCTGCCAGCTGCTGTCTGCAGTAATTGATCTTCAGAGATAAATACTCCGGCGGGATGTGTTTGATTATCAGGTCCATACATAAATGCTATCACCCCACACGCGCGAAAAACCCGACAAAAACCGACAAAAACCGACAAATTCATTTACATAAGCGTAACAGCGTTCACAAGGCACAAAAAAGAACCCGCCGGAATTCCGACGGGCTCTGTTTTATCAAGAATAATTCAAGATCAGATCTTCTGAGTGATCTTAGCTGCCTTACCCTGTCTTCCACGGAGGTAATAGAGCTTAGCTCTTCTGACCTTACCCTTACGTACTACGTCGATGTGGTCGATCTTGGGTGAGTTAACAGGCAGAATTCTCTCAACGCCTACGCCATAAGAAACACGGCGGATCGTGATAGACTCGGAAAGGCCTGAACCCTTACGTGCAATAACATATCCTTCGAAAACCTGGATACGCTCTTTATTTCCCTCTTTGATGAGCAGGTGAGCCTTTACGAAATCACCGATCTCAACTTCAGGATAGTTGTTCTTGACATTCTCGCTCTCAACAACTTTTACTAAATCCATATTGTTCGTTTCCTCTCTTTCCTGCAGATGTTCTTGCCTGGATCTGGCAGAGGACCACCCTGATAACAACTTGAAGAGTTTAGCACAAGCCTTTTTTGAAGGCAAGCATTTTCTTCCACTCTTCTTCCGTAATATCCAGCTTGTCGAGCATGTCCGGGCGTTTTTCCCAGGTCTCGACCAGGGATGCTATGCGGTTGTACTCGGCAATTGCCGCATCATTACCGTTCTTCAATACCTCCGGCACTTCCTTGCCGTGCCATACGGGAGGCTTTGTATACTGCGGCGCCTCGAGCGTTCCCGATATGTGGGACTCGTTCATGTAGGCCTCTTCGTTGGGAAGCACGCCCGGCACCAGTCTTGCGACGGCATCTATCACCACGATCGCAGCGGTCTCGCCGCCTGTGAGGATGTAATCGCCTATGGATATCTCCTCATCGCAGATCTCGTCGATCACGCGGGCGTCGATGCCTTCGTAGTGTCCGCAGATGACCACCAGGTCCTTGTGTTTCGAGAGTTCCACCGCTTTCGCCTCGTCGAAAACGTGTCCCTTGGGAGACATGTACACGACGTAGGGCTTCTCCGAAAGCTTGTCCGCCACGCTCTTGTACGCATCGTAGACTGGGTCGCAGTATATGAGCAGGCCCGTGCCTCCGCCGTACATCGTATCGTCGATCTTGCCGTAATGGTTGTGGGCAAAGTCCCTGATGTTGATGCAATCGAGGCCGATCGTACCGCTTTCTATCGCGCGGCCCGTCATGCTCGTCTTCAGGTAGCCTGATACCTGGTCCGGGAAGAGCGCAATAACATGGAAATCCATATTACTCATAGAGTTCGTACAGCCCTTCCGGAAGGCGGCACTTGATAAAGCCTTCTTCCACGTTGACCTCGTAGCAGTAGATCTTCAAAAACGGCAGGAGCAGATTTTGGGGCTTGCTGCGCTTTATCTCGAGGATGTAGTTCGCACCCGTCTCGTAGCAGTCGCAAACTTTGCCAAGCGGACCTCTCTCATCGTCCGTCACTTCGAGACCTATAAGATCAGCAATATAGTAACTGTCTTTTTTCAGGGGTGCGGCATCTGCCCTGGCAACCGCGATATACGTGCCCTTGAGCGCTTCCGCCTTGTCCCTGTCGTCCACGCCTTCCAGTGTAAGAAGGACGTTGGCCTTGTCTATCCTGGCCTTCACGGTCTTGGCAGGTGTCAAATTCTCAAGCTTCGGACCGCACAGATAGCAGTCCTTCATCTTAAGAAAACGACGCGCGTCATCCGTAAGAGGAACCACTTTCAGTTCCCCCCGGATACCGTGCGCGCCGATTATCCTGCCGTTGATTATGTAATCTTCCATCAGCCTACGATATCAACAATAACGCGTTTGCCGCTCTTGAGATACTTGGCCTTCATGATGGAACGGATGGCTTGAGCTCTCTTGCCATTCTTTCCGATAATCTTTCCTGTGTCTTCAGGAGCAACGGAAAGCTCGAAAATGACCGTGTTGCCACGCTCTGTTTTCTTGACGTTTACTTCGTCGGGATTGGAAACCAATTCCTTTGCAATATAAACTAATAAATCGTCC
>JAILMZ010000062.1 GCA_024692105.1 Saccharofermentans sp. | reverse complement strand
GGTGAGATCAATGCCATATTCAAAGAGATGAATTCATACTGATCGATACATATGCCTTTTAAGATAATCCGCAATGACATAACAAAGATCAAGGCAGACGCCATAGTCAATACTGCCAATCCCGAGCCGGTATACATGGCCGGGACTGATGCCGCGATCTACAGGGCGGCAGGCGAAGACAGACTGCTCGAAGCGCGCAGGAAGATAGGTGCTATAGGTGAGGGCATGGTGGCGGTAACACCTGCTTTCGATCTTGATGCAACATATATATTCCACACGGTCGGTCCCTCCTGGCAAGGCGGCGGTCACGGCGAGGCGGATACCGTCAGATGCTGCTACGAGAACTGCCTTGCAAAAGCGGCCGAGCTCGATATAGAGAGCATCGCTTTCCCGCTCATCGCGACAGGTGCATACGGCTTCCCCAAGACAGAGGCGCTGCTCATCGCGACGTCGGCCTTCAGCGCTTTCCTGACGGAGCACGAGCTGGACATAATGCTGGTCGTCTTTGACGGCGAGTCGTTCGAACTGTCCGGCAAGATCTTCCGGGACATCGACGAGCTCATCGACGAACGTTATGTGGAAGAACAGTTCGAATGCGAGTACGGAATGCCTCTCGGGGCGGCGCCGGAAGAGATCTCTGAGGAATCGTGCGAAGACAGATACTTGAGAAAGCCCCGGAGAAGATTTTCTGTCCCGGGACGGGGCATACTCCGCATGGACGAATGTGCCGCACCTGCATCGGCTATGGCAGCAGCAAAGGTATCGCAGAAGCGTTCCCTCGACGACGTCATCAAGAACGTGTCCGAGACCTGGTCCGTCAGCCTTCTGCGCCTGATCGATGAGAAGGGCTACACCGATGTCGAGGTGTATAAACGCGCGAACGTTGACCGTAAGCTGTTCTCGAAAATAAGAACCAACAAGGACTACAAGCCCAGGAAGAATACCGCGGTGGCTTTCGCGCTCGCACTGAAGCTCAACGTCGACGAGACCAAGGACTTCATCGGACGGGCAGGATATGCGTTCTCGCCATCAGACAAGTTCGACCTTATCGTTCAGTATTTTATCGACAACGAAGTCTACGACATGATGACGATCAACCTTGCCCTGTTCGAACACGGCCAGCCCCAGCTCGGCGAATAATACATCTTCTCGAAATGTCGCTTCCCATGCGACCACCACACCTTCCCCGGAACGTATACTGACCTTAACTTCAAAGGCCGCACGGCGGCAGAAAGAGCGGAGTGGTGGGTTACCTGATCTATAACGGCGGCCTTAACGATCCGCAGACAATGAACACGATCAAGATCCTCAGCATCATCGCAGGCGCGATCCTTGTGTTCGGATTCATCCTTATCGCCTTAGGCAAAAAGAAAAATGTGACTTCAACGACAGAAGACAGCCTTAACGCACTTCTCGGCACTGCCGATGAGGTAAAGGCATTCGATACACAGATGTCCGATGAGCCTCTGTTCAAGGTGGGTGTTGATTCCAATAACTATTTTGCTGCTACCCGTGATTACTTCTACAACAGGTATCCGGCTCTTGGCAACGAGACATATTGTTTTGCAAAGAATAAGGACATCGCTTCTGTTCATTACATAGTGAAGATAAAGGGACTTGAGAAGGAGTACATAATCGACTTCAGGAACGGTTCCGGTGATGTGCTCATGAGCGGAAGACTCGACAGCAAGGGCAAGTTCGACAAGCTCATGGAAGGTCTGGGATCTGTTATATCCGGACTGGAGTCGGTAGAGGAATCAGACGGGGAGTAATATCCGTCTGATTACTGGACCTCACAGGACGCTGTGCCAATCAGCGGAGAATCCTGCTGTGCACCGTCGTATACCTGGAAATAATATGTTCCGGAAGGGATCAGGCTGTCTGACTGATAGATGCAGTAGACGCCTGATGTTGTGAACTGCGGAGTAAGATACTGGGCGACTATGTTGCCGTTCCCGTCATACACATCGAAAGTGATGTCGTGACCTCCGATATCGACGCCGAAGAACATGTCATACTCGATCTCATAGACATCGAACTCATATACACCGCTGTCATTATCGAGCCACCAGTCGGTGCTTGTCACTTCGTCTGCCAGATTGCCTGTGAAAGAAGGTGTGACAGTCTCAGGAGCAGGTGAGCCGTAAAGGACCAATTCACTGATATTGGTGTCATCCCAGGATTCGCCGTCCCTGACCTCAACGATGGTCAGCCTCAGGCATCCGTTGCTTACTATCGGTGTATCGAAGGTAATGTAAAGGCCTGCCTGTGCGACATCGAAATTCTCAGGGGCATACTGGAACTGCTCTGTGTCCAGCTCAAGTCTGTATCCGCTGTCGCCGCTGTAGAGATCGAGCACGGTAGGAGCTCCGTTCTTATAGAACACAGTGTCGGATTTTGTGTAGCCGTTATAGAGCAGTATTCCGGAGATCAAGGTTCCTTCCGGAATGTAGATATCGACATATTCGCCGACTCCGTTGCCTTCAACTCCTTCTGCCCAGCTGGTGTTGATATCGTCGTCCATTAACTGCCACGGGAAGTAATTGAAACCCTGGTTCTCGTTATCGATGGAAGATGAAGTTATGTCAGTAACCAGGTAATCTAATTCAACAGGGTCCGTAACCACCGGTGCTGCAACCGTTGCAGGTGCGCCTTCAGGCCTGGGTATTATTGTCGGTTCGGGAACCGGAGTGGGTGTGGCGTCCGTAGCTGCTGCCTGAGTGGTTGCCTCTGTCCTGGCGTCGGAAGATTTTACCTTATCGTTATCGCCATTATCATCATTATCATTATCGTCGTCATCCTTTGCTTTCTGAGACTTGGCGGTACCGTTAGCCTGGAATGAATCGGATACACCGGCAAAGATCCAAAGCACGGAGAATACTATTCCGGCCACCAGAAAACATGCGATGCCGGCAATAATACCGATTGTTATTGCTTTCTTGTTTGAACCGGAATCATCACGTCTCGGTTCAGGACGGACGGGAGCGCTCTCAGTTCTTGAGTAAGCCGGCGGTTCTTCCGCGTGTGCAGGTGCTGTAAGATTGGAATAATCAGGGCGCTCGATATCATAACTGCCGATGGCGGCACTCCCGGGTCTTTGTATGGGGGGAGCCGGAACAAATTCCGGTTCATCTGCCTCATCCGGCAGCGGTTCGTCCGGAAACGCGTCGCTGCTTATATAAGCATTCCCGTCTTCGGGTTCGGGAAGCAGGTCTGAGTCGAGAACGTAGACATCCAGGGAACCCTTTGCCTCATCAGGGTCTTCTCCTACGGTTTCTTCCGCAGTCTCAAGAGTATCTTCTGAGACCGTCGCGGTCTCTTCCTCAGCCTTTTCCTCTGTCTCCTCCGGTTCATCGCCATCGGCGATATGGGGGATAATGATATTCTCGCCGTTGCCGCTCAGATCTTTATCCGGCTCGACTTCCGTCTGCTCGGCTCTGGTCTTAAAGCTGAAATCACAATTGGTGCATACGTAAGAACCGAGTTCTTCGTCATAACTAAGATAGTATTTGCACATAGGGCAAGTCATCTTTGTTTTCTTCATATGCAACTCCTGATCGTGAGCCTTTGTACCTTCCGGCTCATTAATTCGCAAAAATATTATAATGCTACATTATAAAACATAAATACCGTATTGGTATTATTCTTTTGATCTGCTCATAAACGGCCCGTCCGGGTCTATAATAGGGGAAAAGCAAAGAATTCAGGTCATAGGGTGCGGCAATGGCATTTCGGATCATACGTAACGATATAACAAAGATCAAAGCGGACGCTATAGTCAACACGGCGAATCCCAAGCCTGTCTACATGGCAGGGACTGATGCTGCGATATACAAGGCTGCAGGCGCCGAAAGGCTCCTTGAAGAACGCAAGAAGATCGGCCCGATCGAAGTGGGATGCGTAGCTGTCACGCCTGCATTTGATCTGGATGCCAGATACATCTTCCACACGGTAGGTCCTTCCTGGCAGGGCGGCGGTCACGGCGAAGCAGAGACCGTCCGCCACTGCTATGAGAATTGTCTTGCAAAGGCGGAGGAACTCGGTATCGAGAGTATTGCTTTCCCTCTCATCGCGACCGGTGTCTACGGTTTTCCAAAGACGGATGCGCTGCTTATCGCCACTTCCGTGTTCAGCACTTTCCTCGCAGAGCACGAGCTTGAGATAACGCTGGTGGTCTTCGACAGTGAGTCTTTCGAGCTGTCCGGAAAGATATTCCGGGGTATCGACGAGTTCATCGATGAGCACTATGTGGAAGCAAGGCTGGATCAGGAGTATTCCATGGCGGGCGGTGCGGCTCCTGAGGAGGCTGCGGAGATATACGAGGACAGATGTGAAGAAGAACCGCGGCGGGACAGGAGACGGCTTTTCGGCGCAAACCTCAAGATGGCACGCATGGACGAATGCGCCGCGATGCCCGCAGCTTCCGTGGCCGCAGCAAGAGCCCCGCAAAAGCGCTCCCTCGACGACGTCGTAAAGAATGTATCCGAGACCTGGTCCGTCAGCCTTCTGCGCCTTATCGACGAGAAGGGGTATACCGATGTTGAGGTATACAAGCGTGCGAATGTCGACAGGAAGCTGTTCTCGAAGATCAGATCAAACAAGGACTACAAACCCAAGAAGAATACGGCAGTAGCTTTCGCGCTGGCATTAAAGCTCAATGTTGACGAGACGAAAGACTTCATCGGGCGGGCAGGATATGCGTTCTCGCCGTCCAACAAGTTCGACCTCATCGTGCAGTATTTCATTGACAACCAGGTGTACGACATGATGACGATCAACCTCGCTCTGTTCGAGCACGGCCAGCCCCAACTCGGAGAGTAATACCCTATCCCGAAATGTCGCTTCGCATGCGACCACCACCCCTTTCAAAACACATATACTGACCTTAACTTCAAAGGCCGCACGGCGGCAGAAAGAGAGGATAAGGACATGAGAAAGGGATTGACAGAGATCGTATTCATCTTGGACAGGAGCGGATCCATGGGAGGCCTTGAGAACGATACAATAGGCGGCTACAACTCCATGATCGCAAAACAGAAGGAAGAAGAGGGCGAGGTGTTGATCTCGACCGTACTCTTCGATAATCAGACGGAGATCCTGCATGACAGGGTTTCGCTCGATAAGGTAGAACCCATGACAGACAAGGAGTATTACGTCAGAGGTTCGACAGCGCTCCTCGATGCTGTCGGAGGCGCGATCCATCACATCGGCAACATCCACAAGTACGCAAGATCAGAAGACGTTCCGGAGAAGACGCTGTTCATCATTACCACGGACGGCATGGAAAACTCCAGCAGCAGGTATACATACGACAAGGTCAGGAAGATGGTAGAACGCCAGAAGGAGAAGTATCACTGGGAATTCATCTTCCTCGGCGCGAACATGGATGCCGTAAGCGTGGCAGGCAGATTCGGAGTGGATAAGAGCAGGGCTGTCAGATACGAGTGTGACGGCGAAGGGACCAGGCTCAACTATAAGGTGATGTCCAGAATGGTCTCATGTGCCAGGGCATGCAAGAATTCCGAAGAAATGGCGGCAGCTTTTGATTCCGATGAGATGTTAGGCGACATCAAAAGAGATTATCAGAAGAGACACAAGAGATGATCAACAGGTGATCGCCTTAAGCATCGAATAGCCCCGCCTGATGTGTTACACTGACAGTAACACACGAAAGCGGGGCATTTTTATGGCATCCAAGGTTTACTTCACTGACTTCAGGACAGGTCTCGGAACATCACTCACCGTAAAGCTCCAGAAGCTCATCAGACAGGCTGGCATCGGCACGATCGACTTCGATAACAAGTTCGTTGCCATCAAGATGCATTTCGGAGAGCTGGGCAACCTCGCTTACCTAAGACCGAATTATGCAAAAGCGGTCGCTGATGTCGTCAAGGAGAACGGCGGACTGCCCTTCCTGACCGACTGCAACACGCTCTATCCCGGAAGCCGCAAGAATGCGCTGGAACACCTGGACTGCGCTAATATCAACGGTTTTAACACTGTTACAACGGGCTGCCAGATAATAATCGCGGACGGACTCAGAGGAACGGACGACATTATCGTTCCCGTTCCGAACGGCGAGTGCTGCAAGGAAGCTTATATCGGCAGAGCGGTCATGGATGCGGACATATTCATCTCACTCACACACTTCAAAGGACACGAACAGGCCGGCTTCGGCGGTGCGATCAAGAACATCGGAATGGGATGCGGCAGCAGGGCAGGCAAGATGCAGCAGCATCAGTCAGGCCATCCCCACGTAATTACCGATATGTGCAGGGGCTGCAGGAGATGCGCTAAGGAATGCGGCTCAAATGCCATCAGATATGAGGATAACAAAGCATATATAGATCCCGATCTATGTAAGGGCTGCGGACGCTGTATCGGTGCGTGCGCTTTCGATGCGATCGAGAACGATAACTGGGATGCACCGCAGATGCTTGGCAAGAGGATGGCGGAGTATACTGCTGCGGTAATAAGCGGCAGGCCGAGCTTCCATATCTCACTGATAACCGATGTATCGCCCAACTGCGACTGCCACAGCGAGAACGATGCCCCGATACTTCCCGATATCGGCATGCTCGCTTCTTTCGATCCGGTCGCGCTCGATCAGGCCTGCGTCGACCTGTGCTCGAAGGCGGAACCCATCAGGAACAGCCAGCTCGGCGACAACATGGCAGATCCGCACTTCCACGATCACGGCGACCACTGGCATAACAGCAACCCCAACGTATCCTGGGCAGAGACGCTCGAACATGCCGAGAAGATCGGCAGCGGTACAAGGGAATATGAACTTGTGACAATGAGGTAAAGGTCGGCCTTCGGGTTCAGCTCATATGAGAACAGGATATATTTCTTGTCCGGGTCGCTTGAAGCGAGCGGAGTGAAGAACACTTCCATCAACGCATTGTACAGCTCGATATCGAAGTATGTATGGACAGGCCGAATTAAAGGTTGTTATCTAACCGGGTAATCTCCGGTAAAGCATGCGTCACAGTATCTGCGGCCGCCTCCGCCGAGCATGCCGTCAAGGTCTTCGATTCCGAGGTAACCGAGAGAATCCGCACCTATAAGTTCGCAGATCTCGGGGATGGTGTGCTTGCACGCGATGAGGTTGTCCTCGTCCGGGACATCCGTACCGTAGTAGCAGGGATGCATGAACGGCGGCGAACTTATCCTCACGTGGACTTCGGTCGCACCCGCATTGCGCAGGAGCCTTATCTGATCGGCTATCGTGTTGCCTCTTACGATGGAGTCGTCGATTATTACCACGCGCTTGCCGGACACGACTGACGCTATCGGGTTGAGCTTGAT
>JAILMZ010000026.1 GCA_024692105.1 Saccharofermentans sp. | reverse complement strand
CACATTCATCCTGGTCCTTCTTGGTTTTGTCTTCTTCAGATCCGCTACGGTTGCCGATGGAATAGACATGTTCAAGGCTTTTGTAAGACCGGGCGGGATTGCTTTTACCGTAGATGGCATTTATTCTATGGGTCTGGACCTTGCAAATCTTATTGTGCTTGCCGTATCCGTGGTGATACTTACCGCGGTTGATATATACCAATATACGGAAGATGATGCCGCCGAGCACAGATCGGCACTTTCGCTTGTCTGCAGCAAGCCTGCGGTAGTATCGTGGGCAGTCTTTATGGTACTGGTATTGGCGGTACTTGTTTTCGGAAGATACGGTCTCGGATACGATGCGGGATCTTTCATATACGCAAGGATATAAGGAGGAATACAAATGAACATTGTTTGTCTTGATATGGAGGGCGTACTGGTACCCGAGATATGGATCGAGTTCTCGAAAAAGACCGGCATCCCCGAGCTCACGAGGACCACGAGGGACGAGCCCGATTACGATAAGCTCATGCACTGGAGACTCGGCATTCTCCGCGAGCACGGTCTCGGTCTAAAGGAGATCCAGGATGTTATTGCCCAGATCGATCCGCTGCCGGGTGCAAAGGAATTCTTAGACGAGCTCCGCAAGGACACACAGGTAATCATCATCAGCGATACGTTCACGCAGTTTGCCATGCCCCTTATGAAGAAACTCGGCTATCCCGCACTCTTCTGCAACTCGCTTGTCGTAGGCGAAGACGGAATGATCGACGACTTCAAGATGAGGATCGAAGATTCCAAGTTATCGACCGTGCGCGCACTGCAGTCCATCGGTTTTGATACGATCGCTTCAGGTGATTCTTATAATGACCTTGCGATGATCAAGGCTTCCAAGGCCGGCTTCCTATTCAGGAGCACTCCGAAGATCATCGAGGACAACCCGGACATTCCCGCGTTCGAAGAATTTGACGATCTGCTCGCAGCGATCAAGGCAGTACCTGATTCGAACTGAAACACACATAACTAAAGCAAAAGAAAGAGCCGACTCAATTGAGCCGGCTCTTATATTTTGAGTTTGTTATCTCAATTACTTCTTGATAAGAAGTGACTCGCCTGTCATCTCTGCAGGCTGGGGCAGTCCCATGATCTCAAGAAGAGTAGGTGCGATGTCGCAAAGTCTTCCGCCTTCACGGAGTGTGTACTCGGGATCGTAGTTGTAGAGGATGAACGGAACGGGATTTGTAGTGTGTGCAGTGTGAGGCTGCATTGTCTCGAGGTTCATCATCTGCTCAGCGTTGCCGTGGTCTGCACAGATGAAGAGAACGCCGTTCATCTTCTTGACTGCGAGGGCTGCGCCGCCGACGCAGGCATCAACTCTCTCGACTGCCTTGATGGCTGCTTCGAGAACGCCTGTGTGACCTACCATGTCGGGGTTAGCGAAGTTGATGATGACTACATCGTACTTGTCGGAGCAGATAGCTGCGTCGAGCTTCTCGGATACTTCCGGTGCGCTCATCTCAGGCTTGAGGTCATAAGTTGCGACTGCAGGAGAGGGAACGAGTGTGCGGTCCTCATCCTTGTTGGGTTCTTCGATGCCGCCGTTGAAGAAGAATGTAACATGAGCATACTTCTCTGTCTCGGCAATACGGAGCTGCTTGAGTCCGTTGTTTGCGAGATACTCGCCCAGTGTGTTCTTGATCTCTTCCTTCTTGAAAGCGACGAACTTGTTGGGGATGGTCTCGTCATAGTCCTTGAAGCAGACATATGTGAGGGGCATGAAGCCGTTGGCACGCTTAAGGTGCTTGATGCACTTTGTATCGGATGCATCTCCTTCAGCTGCTGCGATATCCTCGTCGGAGAAGCAGAAAGCCTTCGTGATCTCTCTTGCTCTGTCCGGACGGAAGTTGAAGAAGATGACGGAGTCATTCGGCTTAACAACAGAGAGGGGCTTGCCGGCTTCATCTGTGATGACGGTAGGAAGAACGAACTCATCCGTTACGCCGTTGTCGTAAGACTCCTGCATTGCCTTGACGGGATCTGTAGCCTTAACGCCTTCGCCAAGAACGAGTGAATCATATGCGAGCTGAATCCTGTCCCAGTTGCTGTCTCTGTCCATTGCATAGTAACGGCCGGACATTGATGCAACTTTACCTACGCCGATCTCTTCAGCCTTGTCTACGAGAGCCTGGAGATAATCCTTACCGGATGCCGGAGGTGTATCACGGCCGTCGAAGAAGGGGTGGATGTATACTCTGTCGAGACCTTCTTTCTTGCACATCTCAAGGATTGCATAAAGGTGTGTGTTGTGTGAGTGAACGCCGCCGTCGGAAAGAAGGCCCCAGATGTGAAGATCTGAATTCTTCTCTTTGCAGTTGTTAATGGCGCGGAGGAGATCTTCATTCTTGAAGAAGACACCGTCCTCGATGTACTTTGTGATGAGCGTGAGGTCCTGGTAGATGATCCTTCCCGAACCGATGTTCATGTGTCCTACCTCGGAGTTACCCATCTGTCCGTCGGGAAGTCCGACTGCCAGGCCGGATGCGAAACCCTTTACGAAAGGGCACTCTGCCTTGAGCTTGTCGATGACGGGAGTGTTTGCCATCTCGATAGCGTTGTACTCGGGATTTTCCGAAAGTCCGAATCCGTCGAGTACCATAAGAACTACAGGTCTGCGTTTCATGTTCTTTCTCCTTTATGTGAACTGTATTGCTTAAGCCTTGGGGATGAACTTGTTAAGCCCGGCGTCATACTCATAGCCGATATCAGACAGGGATCTTATGACATCCTGTTCGTCGAGATCGAGAGATCTGCACAGCTCCTCAAGGGAGTCGTAGTTATCTCTGAGGCCCGTGTTGACGTAGCTAAGAAGTATGTTGGGATCCTTGGGCATGACATCCATCTCCTCTGACATTATTTATAACTGCGCAATTATAGCACACGCGGTTGGTTTTTTCTAACAGAAGAGAAGATGTAAAAAGGCTTTAATTCTTTATCCTGGGAAGGTTCCACTGGAAGTGCATCGCAAGGTACCTTATTACCAGCGTCACGAAAAAACCCGCCATGATACCTGCTGCCGTCGAACCGGTCGCGCCGCAGATGACGAACATCACGATGGCACCGAGGATGGAAGCGCAGGCATATATGTGCTTGACGAAGATCATAGGCATCTCGAGGGACAACACGTCACGGATAACACCGCCGCCTACACCGGTCACGACGCCGAGGAAGATTACGAGGAACGCATTTGCTGCGATGGTTCCCTCCAGGGACAGACCTGCGTGGACACCGTCGACCGTGAACGCGGCAAGTCCTGCCGAGTCACACCAGAAGAATATCTGGTCATAGATGTTCTTTGCCTTGTCCGGGATCTTTTTGCCTGTTTTGCGCGTCGTGTACACGAAAAGGAAAACCACATTCGCCGTTATCGCCGCCAGAAGCACGAAGAACGGGTTGGTGAATGCCATCGGAGGCAGCTTGCCTATGATTATGTCACGGATGATGCCGCCGCCCGTAGCGGTAACGATCGCGAGAATGTTGATGCCGAAGATGTCCATCTCCTTGCGTATGCCCGCGATGGCACCCGACACCGCAAAAGCGACAGTGCCGATGATATCCGTGATAAAGATGAAAAGCGTCGTATCCACACCGCTATTATAGCGGAATAAATGCGGTGCGGTAGAGGCTGATTTCATATATAATGAACGCAGATTTTCACGCGCGGAGGAATATATGACGGCTTACAGCGAATGCGAGCACCTGGTCCAGTATTACGAGACCGATCAGATGGGTGTCGCACATCATTCCAATTACATAAGATGGTTCGAGGAAGTGAGAACGGTCCTGTTCGAAGAACTCGGACTCGGATATAAGGGCATGGAAGAAGGCGGCATCATAAGTCCTGTCGTTGCCGTATCAGCCCGCTATAAGACAATGGCAAAGTATTGCGACACAGTGATCATCAGGGCAGAGGTGACCAAATACACAGGAGTCAGGTTCAATCTCAAGTATGAGATATACGACAAGGCGACTAAGGAGATCAGGTGTGAGGGAACGAGCGAGCACTGCTTCATAAGCCCAGAGGGCAAGATCCTCTCACTCAAAAGATCGTATCCCGAGATACATGAAAGATTCGATGCCATCGTAAACGGTAAGGAGGAATGATATGGCTGACATAATCATAGTAGGTGCAGGTCCGGCAGGTCTGTCTGCTGCAATCTATGCGAGACGTGCTGGAATGAGCACTGTCGTTTACGAGGCAGAGTCCTACGGCGGACAGATAATCAATACACCCGAGGTCGAGAACTATCCCGCGATTGCGAAGATCTCAGGTTTTGATTTCGCGGACAGCCTCTACAAGCAGGCGGAAGCGCTGGGTGCCGTGGTCAAGTTCGACAAGGTTACGGAGATAACCCCCGTGGCGGATGGTTTCGAGATCAAGACGGAGTACAGCGGGACCGATACATGCAAGGCGGTTGTCCTTGCCGTCGGTGCCAAGAACCGCCACATGGGAATAGCCCGCGAAGAAGAACTTACCGGCAAGGGCATATCCTATTGCGCAACTTGTGACGGTGCTTTCTACAAAGGAAAGACGGTAGCAGTAACAGGCGGCGGCAACACCGCAGTTGAAGATGCGATCTACCTCTGCGGCATGGCAGAGAAGGTATATCTGGTCCACAGAAGGAACGAGTTCCGCGCAGAGGAGACACTCGTTAATGCAGCGAAAGCGATCTCCAACCTCGAGATCGTAACGCCTTATGTCGTAAAGGAACTTAGGGGCGAACCAAAGCTCTCGTCCGTTGTTCTCGAAAACAGGGAAGACGGCACGGAGAAAGAACTTGCCGTAGACGGACTGTTCGTTGCGATCGGCCAGGAGCCTGCAACGGCAGACTTCAAGGATCTCGTGACGCTCACGGGCGGTTATATCGAAGCAGGTGAGGACTGCAGGACTAACGTCCGCGGAATCTTTGCCGCAGGCGACGGCAGGACCAAGAAGGTAAGGCAGCTCACGACGGCTTGCGCTGACGGCGCGGTGGCAGCACTTGCGGCAGTCGACTATATCAAACTCGGGTAAACCTTGTTAATACGCGGTCTGCGGTGTATCATACATTGGCCTTATAAATAAAGGCATTGGAGGAATATATGTACAAGAATGTTTTTGACACGCTTGAAGAGAGAGGTTATTTCTCACAGGCAACTCACAGAGACGAGATCTACGACCTGCTGTCAAAGCCGGGCGTATCGTTCTATATAGGTTTTGACCCGACGGCAGACAGCCTTCATGTCGGACACTTCGTTCAGATGATGGTAATGAGCCACATGCAGAAGGCTGGTCACAGACCGATTGCTCTCATGGGCGGCGGCACAGCCATGATCGGCGACCCTACGGGCCGTACCGACATGCGTCAGATGATGACTGTCGAGACGATCGACCACAACGTCGAGTGCTTCAAGAAGCAGATGGGCAAGGTCGTCGATTTTTCCGAGGGCAAGGCGCTCATCGTAAACAACGCAGACTGGCTCAGGAACCTCAACTACATCGAGTTCTTAAGAGAGGTTGGAACACACTTCTCCGTTAACAAGATGCTTACGGCTGAGTGCTACAGGCAGAGACTCGAGAAAGGTCTGTCCTTCCTCGAATTCAACTACATGCTCATGCAGGGCTACGACTTCTACTACCTCCACGAGAAGTACGGCTGCAACCTTGAGTTCGGCGGAGACGACCAGTGGTCCAACATCCTCGCAGGCATGGAGCTCGTACGCCGTAAGAAGGGCGACTCCGTTTACGGTCTCACATTCACGCTCCTCACGAACAGCGAAGGCAAGAAGATGGGTAAGACTGCAAAGGGCGCAGTATGGCTCGATGCCGAGAAGACACCCGTATACGACTTCTACCAGTACTGGAGAAACGTTGACGATGCCGATGTCATCAAGTGCATGAAGCTCCTCACATTCCTCGAGATGGACGAGATCAATGAGTATGCTAAGCTCACGGATTCCGCGATCAACGAGGCAAAGAAGAGACTTGCTTACGAGGTCACAAAGATCGTTCACGGCGAAGAGGCTGCCGATATTGCCAAGAAGACGGCAGAGGACATCTTCGAGAATGCCGGAAGATCTGACGACATGAAGACCACTGAGTTTACTGCAGACGAACTGAAGGAAGGTATCCAGATCGCTGCAGCCCTCGTTAAGGCAGGACTCATGAAGTCCAACGGCGAGGCTCGCCGCATGATCGCCCAGAAGGGTGTATACCTCAACGACCAGGTTGTCGAGGATCAGTTCTATACACTGTCCGAATCCGATTTCGATGCCAACGGCGAGGCTATCGTACGCAAAGGTAAAAAGAATTATCATAAGTTCAAGATAGGTTGATTTTTTGGCCTTACGACTGTAAAATCAAAGGGCAAAACTTTTTATAAAGGAAGGGTAAGATTATGAAAAAGTTCAAGGCATTGACAGCAGGTCTTATGGCTGGCGTTATGCTCTTCTCCCTCGTAGGATGCGCTAATTTCAAGGCAACAGATAAGAAGTCTTTCGAGAATGCACTCGAAGATGTTCTTGATCTTGAAGAGCAAGATGATTACTGGGAGTATGAGGACGAAGATACCTGGATCGACGATTGCGATACAGTTGTCTACGCTTATGACGGGGATTGCTACTACTCATTCTATGAGTTCGGTGATCCGGAAGATGCTGCTGATTTCTTCGAAGACAACTACTATGATGACTTCGAGGATATGATCAAGGACGGCGACTTCGAGGGTAAGCACGTAATGAGCTACAACGAGAAGAACTCCACAGGCTACATCACATTCAGCGGTGAGGCCGATTCTGATGATTTCTACGATGATGATATCTACGGCGGCGTTTACTGCAAGGACGGCATCGTTGTTGTTGCCATCGCAGCCAGCGACAAGAAGAGCGACATTGAAGATGTCAACGCTTTCCTCAAGGAGATCGGATATCCCAAGCCGTAATCGACTTTTGATTTCAGACTTTCATCCCCTCGGTCTGCCACGAAGCTTTCCGGGGGGATTGTTTTAACTAAGGAGCAACATGGGCAGCAAGAACGGATTAAAAAAAGCTTTTTCCGATCACAAGGATCTGATATTGCTTATCACCGTTATCTTTATGGCGGTCAGCACGATATCTGTTGCTGCCTTTTATGCTTTCAAATACAACCCTGACTACGACAGTTATTTTCTGATCGAGACCGGAAGATATATCGTAACGAACCACAAGCTTCCGGAGACAGCTTACTGGCTTATAACCGAAGATGTTCCGACGATCATACAGCAGTGGCTCTGCTGCGTCGTGAATTATGCTTTCTATTCCTGGAACGGATTCATGGGGATCAAGATCCTCGGATTACTGATGATAGCGGTCCTTTACGGTTCGCTTTACCTGTTTGCCTCTGAGTTTACAAAGCAGAAGAGTTTTGCGATGGGACTTTCCCTGTCAGCCATTATCATCTGCAATCTGTGGGTATCTACCACAAGACCGTACGCGCTGACCATCACACTCTCGGTATTATTGATGATCGTCCTCAAGCGTTTCTTTGCTTCCGACAAGCACAGCACGAAAGACATCATCCTCTTTTACCTGAAGGTGGCAGGCATCTTCGTATTCCAGGCGAATTGGCAGATATCGAACATCATATTCCCGATGCTTTGGATCTGCTGCTTCATCCCCAAACTAAAGGACGGAAAGAAACCGTCGATCGATCTTTATGCCTTAGGCGCTCTCGCTGTCGGAGCTTTGGCAACTCTTGTTAATCCGTATGGTATCAACGGAACGCTCTATCTCGTAAAGACGCTCGGAGATGTCGGAATATTCCCGATAGCAGAGATGAGCAGTCCCGAGATGAAGAGCATAAACATGCTGTGCGTTGCGGCAGTTATCGTTCTGGCTGTGCTACTTATAAAGAAAATCCCTCTCTGGCTTATATTTGCTTCTGCAGGAAGCGTGATATGCGCATGCTGTTATTCGCGCTGCCTCTGGATGCTGATGATCCCGTTAGTGGCTCTTGCCACGCAGCTCGAAGGTAAATATATAGTTGCAGCACTGAAGGCTGCCGGAGCGGTTGCCATAATAATCTACGGATTTATCAAGATCCCCGATGCCATGGTCTACTACTATGTTTATCCCGAAGAGATCAAGAATGATGTGGCAAGCTACATCACCGGTGATGATGTTGTGTTGTTTACGGATTTTAATTCGGGAAGCTATTTTACCTTCAGCGGATTCAAAGTCTATTACGATGCGCGTCCCGACATCTATGGTCCGGGCATAGCCGGCGACAAAGAGATCAACACCGAGATGGCACAGGTCGTATCCGGTGACATCGACTACGACAAATTCATCGACAAGTACGGATTCAACTGGTTTGCGGTCAACACGGTAGATGCCATCGACGGCTATCTCAAAAGCAATGACAAATACGAGATCGTCTACGACGATGATGTCCTGAGGATATACAAGGCCATATAGTCCCATTAATAGGCCTTAACTCAAACTTTTCCAAAAACAACCGAACAAATGTTTGCAAAGCGCTTTCCCGCGTGATAATATGACCCTAATTTAGAAGCCAAAGGGCGAAGGAGGGGATCACAAGGTGCAAGGCCGGCAGTACAGTTATGTGTATGACGGAACATTCGAAGGTTTCCTTACCGTTGCGGTATTGTGCCTGAGACTGCAGCGCGCTCCTGCTGCGATCATTCCGTACTATCTTTCCGAAGACATCTCAGACGGCAGCGGTCCCGTAAATATCAGGACAAACCCGGCCGATGCTGAACACCTGTATACGGTCCTGGGATGTGTCGCAGATGTTCAGGTCCAGCAGAATGTCTCGGACTTTTTCCTGACATGTGCAGAGAAAAAGGAACTCACGCTCTTTGCCTATATCTATAAGGCTCTCGTTACGGGATCGGCTATCTCCGAAGAGTATAAGGAGCCGACCGTAAGGGCGGTAAGGCAGGCGATACTCGATCTGTACAGGGAGGCTCAGTCCGTTCAAACGGACATAGGATTCATCGAATCTGACGGGATAAGTGCCGCGGTGATCAATCCGAGGAATTCGGTATTGCCCGTGATCAGGAATCAGGTCCTCAAGAGGGAGGACTTAGAAGACGTTGCCCTGTACGACAGACGGCACTGTCTCCTTCTCAGGCGGAAGGGCGAACTTGCTTCGCTTGCGGATATAAGACATCTTGCCCTGCCGGAGATAGGTTCACCGGAAGACCTGCTCGAAGCGATAGGGTCAGAGGGCAAATGCTGGGAGATGTCGGGCCATGAGAGCCGGCACTCGCTCACACTCAAGTCAATGTGGTATATCGCGTCATAAAAAAGGGGGCTGCCTCATCCGGGGCAGCCTCCGTTATCAAACTCAGATCTATCTGGTGATCAGGCGTTCTTGTTGTCGTCGTTCCTGATGGCTTTTCTCATGATTTTACCGTTGAAGGTCTTGGGAAGTTCATCTACGAACTCGACGATACGGGGATACTTGTAAGGAGCAGTCTTCTCCTTGACGTAGTGCTGGATCTCTTTCTTGAGTTCATCTGTGCCCTCGGTTCCCTTAACGAGAGTGATGGTTGCCTTTACGACGATGCCTCTGACACCCTGCGGGTCAGGAGCGCCGGTAACGGCACACTCGAGTACATAAGGAAGCTCCATGATGACGTTCTCGATCTCGAAGGGTCCGATACGGTAACCGGAAGACTTGATGACATCGTCAGTACGTCCGACATATGAGATGTATCCGTCCTCGTCCATCCATGCAGTATCACCTGTGTGATACCAGCCGTCGTGCCATGCATCGCTGGTGAGCTCGGGTGCGAGGTAGTACTGAAGGAAGAGTCCCTTCGGATGATAGTTCTGCGTGTTGATGCAGATCTCGCCTGTCTCACCGGGCTTGCATACGTTGCCGTCGGGATCGAGGATCTTAACATCGTAGAGCGGATTGGGCTTGCCCATGGAACCGAGCTTGATCTTGGATCCTACGAGGTTTGCGATTACGAGAGTTGTCTCTGTCTGGCCGAAGCCCTCCATGAGCCTGATTCCGGTAGCCTCCATGAACTTGTTGAAGACCTCGGGGTTCAGAGCTTCGCCTGCAGTAACTGCATACTTGAGTGAAGACAGATCGTATTTCGAGAGGTCTTCCTTGATGAAGAACCTGAACATTGTCGGAGGTGCGCAGAATGTCGTGATGTTGTACTTCTTGAACATCGGGAGGATCTCTTCTGGCTTGAAGCGGTCAAAGTCAAATGTGAAGACAGGTGCCTCGCAGAGCCACTGGCCGTAGAGCTTGCCCCAGAGCGCCTTACCCCAGCCGGTATCGGAGATGGAGAAGTGGAGACCGTTAGGGTCAACGTTCTGCCAGTACTTTGCCGTAGGGATGTGGCCGATCGCATACATGTAAGAATGCAGAGCCATCTTGGGGTAGCCTGATGTACCGGAAGTAAAGAACATTACCATCGGGTCGTAACCGCACGCATAGTCTTCAGGACGCTCGAAAACATCAGAGCAGTTCTTGAACTCTTCGTTAAAGTCGTGCCATCCGGGTCTTGAACCGTTGCAGAGAACGAGTGTCTCGACTCCGCATGCTTTCGCTGCCTTCTCTGCCTCGTCTGCAGCATCGTCGTCAGCTGTACAGAAGACAGCCTTAACGCCTGCAGCGTTGAAGCGGTATTCGTAGTCGTGGTCACGCAGGAGGTGTGTTGCAGGGATGGCAACCGCACCGAGCTTCTCGAGACCCATCATTGCGAACCAGAACTGATAGTGGCGCTTGAGTACGAGAACGACCTTGTCGCCCTTGCCGATGCCTAATGACTTGAAGTAGTTCGCAGTCATGTTGGAATATTTCTTGATGTCTGCGAAAGTGAATCGCTTCTCGGTTACGCAGTCCTTTGCGACCCAGAGCATAGCGAGCTTGTCAGGATTCTTGTCTGCGATAACATCAACGCAGTCGAATGCAAAGTTGAACTTCTTGCAAGCGGGAACGTTTACGTCAACGTCGACCATCGTGCCGTTCTCATCGAGAACGCCGTTGAGGTAACGGGCATAGACCGGATCTTCGAGATTAGCCGCATCAACGTTTGTAACGTTGTCGGTACGCATCTCTTCGGAGTTATAAGGCGTGGTGTAGTTCTCGCCCTTGCCCCATGCTTCGGGGTTAAGGATGATCGCATAGAATACGCAGTCCTCGCCGCCAAGAGCAAACTCGCCGTGAGGCTGGGTGGAATCGAAGTAGATCGAATCGCCTTCGTGAAGGACCTCGGAAGAATCTCCGATGATGACCTTGAGAGTACCCTTGACTACGATGTTCATCTCCTGGTAGTTGTGTGATACGAGATGATAAGGCGGATTAAGTGCCTCTTCGGAATAAGGAACTACGACGCGGAAAGGCTCGCAGAGCTTATTCTTGAATCTGGAAGCCAGACGCTGATACTTGTATCCGGTACGTCTTGTGATAGGGCTTCCCTGACCGTTCCTTGTTACCGCATATTCGGTAAGCGCAGGGGAAGAACCTTCCATGATGTCGGAGATCTCGACACCTGCCATGTTTGCAAACTTATAGATGAACGTGAAATTGAAGTCCTGTGTACCGGATTCAAAGCTCACATACTCTTCTACGGGAATCTCGAGTCTTGCCGCAGCTTCCTCGGGAGTAAGCCCCATGTCCATTCTGAGTCCCTTGACTCTGTCCGCAACCTCTTGCAGCTTGAATTCAACGCTGCTCTCGCTTTGCGTCTGCCTGTCGTTCATTTTGTTTGCCTCCTTGTGCAATGTGCTTGTCAGAGGTTGAGAGTTCTGAGCAAAAAAAAGTCTCAACACCCTTACGGATGTTGAGACGAATAATCGCGGTACCACTCAACTTGCGCTTAACTGCGCCACTTAACGAAGTCTGACAACTCCTCTGCCTTAACGCGGCGTCACGGATACCGTCTACTCGGGAAATCCCTTTTGGGGTATCGGCTCAGAAGCGATAGCCGTTTGCGATCTCTGAATTACCGTATCTCAGCTCTCACGGTTCTCTGTAGATTCGAACAATCGCAGGCCTTCTTCGTCACAGCCTTTGTGTTTTCAAATGTTTCCATAGAATAATCGTGGATATGGCGCTTGTCAAGAGTATGTTTCCAAAGAATTTAACATTTCATAATTCAATTATTGTATAATTAACAAAACCCTGCGTATATGCAGGTACGGCAAGATATGAAAGTGAATGAGGAACTAATATGAGCAACGCGAAATATCTCGTATCAGGCGGCGCCGGCGCACTTGGAAAACTGATCATCAGCATGCTTGTTGCAAAAGGCGAGAAAGTAAAGATCCTGATGAGTGAGCTTTCTGATGTAAGTGACTTCGAGGGTAATCCGAACATCGAGATTTGCTACGGAATATCCACCGACAAGGATTCAATGAATGAGTTCTTTGATATCGATGATCCGAGACGTGCAGTCCTCATCCACGCCGACGAATACATATCTCTGTCTGATTCCACGAATCTTACGATGCGCCGTGTTAACGTCATAGGCGCGGAAAATATCGTAGACATGTGCCTCAAGCGCAAGATCGGCCGTCTGGTCTACTTGAGTTCGGCATATGCACTTAATCCCGATCTCATCGGAAAGGATACGCTCGAGCTGCATTTCGACCGCAACAAGGTAGAAGGCGAGTACGCCAAGTCCAAGGCAGAGACAGCCGCATACATCATGGAGAAGGTTGCACTCAACAGGCTCAATGCCGTTATGGTACTTCCCACATTCATCATCGGCCCCGGCTATTCGCAGGATGACGAGATCAACAAGATCCTCAACGGATACCTCAAAGGCGGCGTAGCTCCCCTCAAGGGCGGCGGACATGCTTTCGTCGATGTAAGAGACGTTGCCAACGCGATGATCACGCTTACTACCGAAGGTGAACCCGGAACGGGATACCTTGTAACAGGTGAATATAAGACATCCGAAGAGTTCTTCAAGGAAGTCAACGAAGTACAGGGTATAGACGCGCCCGTTAAGACCGCATCAAGGCTTGTCACGAGCAAATCTCTTGCAAGGTTCGTCGATGCATACTTCAGGATCACACACAAGGAGAATCCGAAGCAGGTATACGCTCTGTTCAGCGACAACCCCACATCAAAATTCGAGGATGTATCGAACGGTGCAGAGGTCGTAATCAAGTTCAAGGATTCACTGAACGACAGTATCAATGCATCATCACAGGGCGCATCCGGCGCAGCTGCGGCGCAGACACAGGCGCGGTCTTCTGATGTTAAGATGAGCGCTGCTGCCAAGGTTGCACAGTACAAAGATACCAAGGACCGCGGTGAGGACAGTTGAGCAAACACCTGATCCTCGGCAGTGCGTCTCCGAGAAGGCGTGAACTGCTGTCACTTATCACCGAAGATTTTACGGTAAGACTTGCAGATATCGATGAGCGTGCGCTTGAGAATGATCTCGAGCAAAGGCATGTTCCTGCATGTCAGGTCAGCGAGGAACTTGCATCTGCTAAGGCGAAGGCGGTTTTCGAGATGCTGGAGCCCGAGCTCAAGGCGGATTCTGTCGTAATAGGCGCCGACACTTCGGTCATCCTGGACGATGTGATATACGGCAAGCCCGAATCAAAAGAAGACGCACGCAGGATGCTTACGAATCTTTCCGGAAGAAAGCATATAGTTGCCACGGGAGTGTCGCTTGTTTTCGAAGGCGGAGAGAGAAGGTTTACCGACGTGAGCATGGTCGAGTTCTACGAACTGGACAGATACCAGGAAGAAGTCATCGCAAGTTACATCGAATCCGGAGATCCCATGGATAAAGCCGGAGCATACGGGATACAGAGCGGCGGTGCGCTGCTGGTAAAAGGCATAGAAGGAGACTTCCTCAACGTGGTCGGCCTGCCCGTGTCGAGACTTGCGCGCGAACTTAAATCTGTGATAGTCTGAATAGCGAATAATGGATAATCTTTAAGAGATAAAGGGGATAGAAAAATGAATTGGAATGGACTTATCAAACTCGGTATCCTTGTTGGCGAGAACATCATGGAAAAGCAGAAGATCGACAACGAGAGACTGAGACAGGAAAACGAGCGCATTGCAAGAGAGCGTGCTACACAGGAAGCTTCTGCGGCGGCATCCAAGCTCGAGAGCCAGAGACTCGAAGAGAAGATAGCAAAGGAAAGCATTGCTGTCGAGTGTCCCAACTGCGGATTTACGGGCAACCGCATCAGACGCAGTTCGACCGGTTTTTGCACTTTCTGCGGAACTGCAATAAGAGTCAGCAGTGAAGGCAAAGCGTATTTCGTCACGCAGGATCCGGTCAAGACAACGGCAGCAGATACTGCGGAAAAACCTGACGGAAACGAGGAGAACAACTGATGAAGAATGTCCTTAAGCTTATCGGTCTTTATATCCTGATATTTCTTGTCTGCTTCGCTCTGTTTGTGGCTTTGTTCCACACTCCGCTTCTTGCAGGCATGAAGGTTCTCATGTACCGTGGCGCGGCATTCATAATCATCACGGGAGCGATCTCCGCGGTGATAATGGGAGTCATAAGGCATTTCTGGAAGTTTGTAACGATAAGGGACATCATCATGATGTTTGTTATATTCTGCTGTGTAAACATGGCATTCTTTATTCTTGTTCCCGTAACGGTCGAGAGGTCGGTCTCGGTGTTCATGCTCAGTTACATGGAACAGAATTCAGATGAGACATTTACGCAGGATTCCGTGGGCGATGTGTTCACGAGCAAATACGTTGAAGATTACGGCGCGTTCGACAAAAGATTTGACGAGCAGGTCGTAACCGGGACCATAGAACAGAATGAAGACGGTTCTTACTCGATAACCGATGAAGGCAAGTTCATAGTAGATATGTTCCGTATGATGTCTGACTGGTTCAATACAGACAGGAGACTCGTATATCCGAATGAGTACTAACAAAGTAAGCGGCAACATATTAGAAGCATTAGGGAATACTCCCCTTATAAAACTTAACCGGATGACAGGCGAAGACTCCGCCGAGATCCTTGTCAAATACGAGGGTCTCAATGTCGGAGGCTCGGTAAAGACACGCACGGCATACAACATGATCCTCCGCGCTGAGAAGCAGGGCATACTTGGCTCTGACAGCATCATCGTCGAACCCACCAGCGGCAACCAGGGAATAGGCCTGGCGCTCATAGGGGCAGTCAGAGGTTACCGCACGATAATCATAATGCCCGATTCGGTCAGCATCGAGAGGAGCAAGCTCGTTAAGCATTACGGTGCCGAAGTGATACTCATCCACGATGACGGTGATATCGGCGAAGCCATAGACAAGTGTAGGATCAAGGCCGAAGAACTGGCGGCAGAGAACGATAAAGTCTTTATCCCCCAGCAGTTCGAGAACCCCGCGAACGTCGAGGCTCAGTATACCCAGACCGCAAGAGAGATCATCGAGCAGGCAGGAAAGCAGATCGACGGTTTCTGCTCAGGCATCGGCACGGGCGGCACCATCACTGGTATCGGCAAGGCTCTTAAGGAAGCAAATCCCGAAACCTTGATCTGGGCGGTCGAACCCGAGAATGCTGCGATCCTCTCCGGCGGAAGCATCGGAACACACATCCAGATGGGTATCGGAGACGGCCTTATCCCCAAGATATTAGACACTGAGATCTACAGCGACATATGCATCATAACCGACGAGGAAGCCATCGAGACATCCAAGAATCTGGCCAGGCTCGAGGGCATAATGTGCGGCATCTCCAGCGGTACAAATGTTGCCGCTGCGATCAAGCTCGCTGCGAAACTCGGCCCCGGCAAGACGGTCGTTACCGTGCTTCCGGATACCGCCGAAAGGTATTTCTCCACACCCCTTTTCGACGACTGATCAACCTACCTGTTTGGGGGCTTATTGCGGGTTTTCGACAAAAGTCGAAATCGTTTATTTTTTTGCATTCGATTTTCAAAAGTTTTGTGAACTATTTTGATTTTCGAACTGTATGTCCGTTGTTTATTTATATTAGGGCTGTATACTGATGTCGACCAAGATAATACCGATTTTCGTCGGGCGGCATATGGCTGCCCTGACTTTTTGAATGTCTAAGGATTATCAACCAAATAAATTTATAGGAGGTTCAACATGGCAAAGCTGAATTCTGCTGCTGTTGCACAAATTGAGGAAATCTGTGACAGATACACAGATGAAAAGACTCCTCTGATGATGATACTCAGCGACATCCAGAACGAATACGGTTACATTCCGCTTGAAGTTCAGGAACTGGTATCAAAGAAGACGGGTATTTCCGTCGCGGAGATCTACGGAGTTGTTACATTCTATTCGTTCTTCTCTCTTACTCCGAAGGGAAAGTACGTTATCGGCTGCTGCCTGGGTACGGCTTGCTACGTTAAGGGCGCTCAGAATGTAATCGATAAGTTCTCCGAACTCCTCGGCATCAAGCCCGGTGAGACAACTGAGGACGGTCTTTTCACACTCGATGCATTAAGATGCATCGGCGCGTGCGGCATAGCACCGGCTGTCAGCATCAACGGCAAGGTTTACCCTAAGGTAGCTGTCGGTCAGGTTGAAGGAATCATTGAATCATACAGACAGGAGGCAAAGGCATGACAAAGATTAATTCTGTTGCTGATCTTGAAGCTAAGTCAGCAGCTTGCACCAAGTGTCTCGAAGACAAGCTTAAGGGACAGGATGATAAGCGTCATATCGTGCTTTGCGGCGGTACAGGATGCCTTTCTTCCAACTCCAAGGAGATTATGGAGAAGTTCAACGAAGTACTCGCAGCTAAGGGCCTTACAGACAAGGCTACAGTAAACCAGGTTGGCTGCTTCGGATTCTGCTCACAGGGACCTTTCGTTAAGATCTATCCTGAAGATACACTCTATCGTATGGTATCCATCGACGACGTCGAAGAGATCATCGATACAGATATCGTAGGCGGACAGATCGTCGAGAGGCTTCTTTATGTTGATCC
>JAILMZ010000006.1 GCA_024692105.1 Saccharofermentans sp. | reverse complement strand
GCACAGATTCTCGTTAAAAGTAACTTTACCTTTTGCCACGATGAACCTCCTCATAACATTGCCGCGCATAGTTGCGCACAAAATATTCAAGTATTATAAGCATTAAGGGAATTTGTTGCAACTGTAAAAATAGTTTGATTTACAATAGAAAGCCACCGAATAATCAGCGGCTTCCTCATCTTTTCTCTTGTTTTACTATTACTTTGATACAGCTACAACTGCATCAGAGATAGCTGCCTCATCGCCGATAACAACGACGTTCGGGTGAAGCTGAAGAATAGATGCGGGAACTCTGGGGGTAACAGGACCGCAGAATGCCTTCTCAACGATACCCTTCTTGCCTGCACCGGTAGCCATAAGGATGACTGTCTCGGACTTCATGATATAACCGATACCCATTGTGTACGCTTGTGTGGGAACCGCAGCGAGGTCACCATTGAAGAAAAGTCTGGCATTATCCTGGATGGTCTGCTCTTCGAGATCGATGCACTGTGTGTTAACGCAGAAATCATCAGCAGGTTCGTTGAATCCGATGTGACCGTCTCCGCCGATGCCGAGGAGCTGGATATCAAGATGTCCCAAAGACTCGAGGATAGCATCATAGTCAGAGCACGCCTTATTGGCATCTTCTTCAAGTCCGTTAGGTACATATGTCTTGTTCTTATCAATGTTTACGTGATCGAACAGGTTAGTGTTCATAAAGTATCTGTATGACTGATCGTGGTCACCGCCAAGTCCCCTGTACTCATCGAGGTTAGCTGATGTAACCTTGGAGAAATCAAGGCTTCCTGTCTTGTACATGTCGACAAGATCCTTATAGGTTCCGATGGGTGTCGAGCCTGTAGCAAGACCGATCTTGCAGTCCGGCTTAAGTCTTATCTGTGATGCGATAAGCTCAGCACATGCCATAGATGCTTCTTCATAGTTGCTTTTTCTAATAACTCTCATATTCTTTCCACCTTTATATGAATTATCAGTTATCTGCCGCAAGGCCTTCAGCCTTGATGACTTCTATCAGTTGATCAACATACTTCTCACAGAGTTCGTCGGTCTTTGCCTCTACCATAACGCGGATCTTAGGCTCGGTACCGGAAGCTCTGAGGAGCATTCTTCCGTCGCCTGCGAGGGCCTTGTTGACCTCTTCAACGCCAGCAAGGACTGCCGGATTCTTCTGTGCTTCTTCCTTGTCCTTTACTACAACGTTCTTAAGGCACTGCGGATACATCTTCATCTCTCCTGCGAGCATGGAGAGAGGAAGCTTCTTCTCTAGCATCGTCATGAGGACCATGAGGGATGTGAGGATACCGTCGCCTGTTGTAGCGTATTTCGCGAAAATGATGTGTCCTGACTGCTCTCCGCCCAATACGAAGCCGTTAGCCATCATGTTCTCTGCAACGTACTTGTCACCGACATCGGTCTTCTCCGTGCGGATGCCGATAGCCTCGCATGCCTTGTAAAGACCCATATTGCTCATGATAGTCGTAACGATGGTATTGCCGTCGAGCTTGCCGCTCTCCTTCAGATACTTGCCGCACAGATACATGATCTGGTCGCCGTTGACTTCGTTGCCGAGCTCGTCTACAGCAAGACATCTGTCAGCATCGCCGTCATATGCAAAACCTACGTTAAGTCCGTTATCAAGGACAAACTTCTTGAGCGTATCGATGTGTGTCGAACCGCAGTTTGTATTGATGTTGAGACCGTCAGGTGTATTGTTGATGATATATACCTTTGCGCCGAGAGCTTCGAATACCGATCTTGCGATGTTCCAGGAAGCGCCGTTGGCACAATCGAGGCCGACCTTCATGCCGTTGAAAGCCCTTGTAGGGATCGTCATGAGATAACCGATGTATCTGTTACGTCCGGAAGCGTAATCGATTACGTTACCGATAGCCTCGCGTTCAGCAAGAGGGATCTCCTCGATCTCACCGTCGATGTATGCTTCGATCTTCTCTTCGATCTCAGCCTCGATCTTCTGCCCGTTTGCACGCATGATCTTGATGCCGTTGTCATAGAAAGGATTGTGTGATGCGGATATCATGATACCGCAGTCAAAACCGTCTGTTCTGCAGCAGTAAGATACTGAAGGTGTAGTTGTTACATGGAGCAGATAAGCGTCTGAACCTGATGATGTTATACCTGCAGTCAGAGCTGCCTCGAGCATGTAAGAACTTCTTCTTGTATCCTTACCGATGATGATCTTTGCTCTGCCGTCGTCATGCTGCTGACCATAATACCAGCCGATGTAACGTCCTACCTGGAATGCTTTCTGTGCGGTGAGTGCTTTGTTAGCCTCGCCTCTAAAGCCGTCGGTGCCGAAATACTTTCCCATTTTCGTGCCCGCCTTTCATTTGATTTCTGAAAAAATAATACCACAATTCTCTTTATCCAAAATCATTCTAATATCCACAAGAAAAAAAACATACAGTATAGATCAATTTCATAAGCAGAATACAATCATATTAGAAACCTATTTTGCATTTTCTACCTTCAATTATTAATTGAGACTATAGTATTGTATAATTTGTTTGACACTTTAGCTTAATAATGGAGGAGAAACGGGTTTTTCAAAAGTAAGAGTATGAGGGAATAATAATGAGCAAGATAAGCACAATAGTAATCTCATATAATGAAAAAGACTATATTACACGCGCTATACAGTCTATTGTTTCACAGTTATCATCGGGTATTGAACTTGAAATCATCATAGGTGATGATGGTTCTAATGATGGTTCTTTGAGTATTATTCAAACGATTGAGAAAGAGTATTCTAGTGAAGATATCTCTTTCAAACACTTTGTGGTTGACCGTCCAAGTCCTAATGAGCCAATCATCCCTAGTTTTAGAGTCTCATCATTGATTAAGAGAGGATTATCCATGGCAACTGGTGAATACTGCGTTATTCTAAGTGCCGATGATCATTTTTGTGACAAGTGTTTTTTTTCAAGAGCGATTAATTATCTAGATTCACACACAGATTACTTTTCTTATGTATCTGGGTTTATATTTTCAAGTGAGAAGGCATGTGAACACATACCCATGGTTGTATCGAATTTCCTGTTTTGGGCTCATTATGATTATTTTCATATTTCTTGTTTTGTATTTCGAAAAATACAACCAGAGCTTTTGCTTGAACGTTTTTGTGATGACACAGGATTAGTTTACTCAATAATAAATCAGGGGAAATGCAAATCAGAGAATTACATTTCTTTTGAGTATATACAAAGAGATAATGGAATTATGCGCTCTTCAAAACAGTGTGAATTAATCATAATTGAAGTAATGATTTTTCAAGACATACTTAACGATAGAAACAAAAAAACAAGATATATTTTTGCTTCGTATTCTCGTTTTTTCGGCTACATAAAAGAACTATACAATCATAGAGAAGAATTGAATGATCCCCATTATTCTCATTATCTGAAAAGCTGTAGTGAATATAAAAATGACATTGTGGGCAAAATGGCAAAAAAAACCGGGTGTAAACGGTTTATTTGGTTCTATTCTTTATATCTACGGATGGCTTTAATTCACTTTCCTATCTCATTTATCTGGAGAATTACTAATTTTCCAAAAGAATAAACCATACGAAATAGTTAGTAAATATTATCATTCTTTTTCAAATAGCAATTATATACCTACATAAAAACAAAATAAAGTGATGTAAAAGCAAGAAAACTGCAATCACTTCAATTGTGGATTTCACCCTAAATCCGTGACACTGTTGACATAAAAAACGGCCCCTGAGGGAACCTCAGAGGCCTTATATTGCTTATCGCTGATCCTTTATTACTGCAGAGGGTTGCCGCACTCAGGGCAGAACTTAGGAAGAGGCTGTCCGTCAGCCGGCTTCCAGCCGCACTTAGAGCATCCTGCCGG
>JAILMZ010000110.1 GCA_024692105.1 Saccharofermentans sp. | reverse complement strand
TGAACTGTTCGATACCTCATCCATCTTACCCAGGAATTCCTCTGTGAATTCTTCGGCGCGTCCCAGGTTCTCAGATACGAGTACGGCAGAGAATTCGTCGCCGCCGAACCTCGCGCAGAACTCATCTCCCTTAAGGCAGCTCTTAAGAGTATCTGCAAGATGGGTAAGTGCAAAGTCGCCTTCAGCATGTCCGTGGACATCGTTGATTGTCTTGAGGTTATCCATATCAATGCTGACGATGTTTATGATCCTCGCACCGCTCTCTCCGGAGAGAAGCTCCTGCAGCGCATGTTCAAATCCGCGGCGGTTATAAAGCCCGGTGAGCTCGTCCGTCCTGGCGGCCTTCCTGATCTCGGCAAACTCGCTGAAATGCTTTGAATAGTAGCAGTTCTCGATCGCGGATGAGAGTGTGGTGATATAGTTATATGCCAGTTCGTTCGGCCACTGGTCTTGTTCGGGCTTGAGCACAAGATATCCGTAGATCTTATTCTTGAAGAAAAGCGGCAGGATGATGTACGCACCGGGTTCTTCAGTATCGAAAACAGATGCGGGGAGTATGTCCGTCCTGTCGAAATACTCTTTTACGACCTCAGCCTTTTGGCGGTCGTCGGCACGCATGATCTGGAGCAGGATCATCTTATCCGTAAACGGGTACTCCTGCTCGACGGAGAAGAACTTGGGATCCGACTCATCACAATAGCAGAGGTAGCCTGTATCGCAGCCGAGCGTCCTGAAGTAGTAATTGCTGACGGAAAGCACACCGTCAAGATCCGGCGCGCTCTGATAATCGGAAGAGATCCTTCCCGCCTCGCGCAGAAGGTTCTCTTTGGCGGTAAGTCTTCTGTATATATCGCCGATGTTCCCGCTCAGGACCTGGCATCCGCAGCCGCAGCTCGCACGGAAGATGAATTCGTTCGGGACAGTGTGGTAATGCTCAGGCCACTTGCCTGCTTCGATCTCGTCCAATATCTCGAAAGCGACTTCCGCGAATTTCTCCGGCCTGAAGGAAACCGTAGTAAGGGAAGGTCTCGCATATTCACCTTCTCTGATGCCGTCGAAACCGCATACACAGACATCCTGAGGTACACGCATTCCGCGGTTCCTCAGTTCTTCCGTGATCGATATGGCCATATAGTCGTTGGCGCAGATTATTGCCTGGGGATAGTCTATGCGGCCCTTCATTAAATGGTCCATGGCAACGGTGCCACGGTTCATCCAGTAGTTGCCTTCGTAGATTGAATTGCTGTCAACGCTCAGTCCGGATTCCTGCATCGCAGTCAGAAAACCTTCGAGACGCGCAGGAGAATCCTTGTGCTCGAGCGGACCGGACATATAGCAGATATCCGTGAAATTGTGAGTCTCGATGAAATGCCTGGTCATCAGATACATCGCTTCTTTGTTCTCGATAGAGATCGTATAGAAGTCAGGCTGCCCTGTCTGGAGACATATTACGGGGCACGAGGCCTTGGCTCTTATGAGATCGAAGAACTCGGATTCCATGCCCTGTATATCGAATGAGTTGGGCATCGCGATTATGGCATCGAGCTTCGTATAATCGGGGAGATAGATCATATTCTTCATGGCTATCTCGGACAGCAGGCTTCTTCCGTACGGTGAAGAATAGGATCCGTAGGAAGAGAATATGATCACATCTGTATTACGCAGGGAGGCAAGGTCAATGATGGCCTTTCCGCACGAGGTCTGAAAGAACTGCGTTATCTCGCTCATGAATAGACCGATCTTTTTACGTGCCACCTGCTGCCTCCGCAAAGTGAGATTAGTGCTTATAAGCCGATTATAACATCAAATAGGAGCAAGGTCTTCCCACCGAAAAAAGTTACAGACCGGAGCAAATATGTTAATATTATTTTATGGGATATCCGTGTCAAAACGGAGTTGGATAGATAGGAGAGAATAATTATGATCACAAGAGAAAAACTCAAGACTGACGCCAAAAGTGTGCTCTCAAACACATATTGGATGTCATTTGCAGTGCAATTCATCGTCTCGACAGCAGTATCAGCGATAACCTCGGTGGTGTTTGCCGTAGTTTATGTGCTAACGATCGTCCTTCAAATGGCCATTGCAGTTCCTGTCGCGCTTATATCGCAGGACGAGACGGCAGCGGTTCTTGCTACGCTTCTTTCGCCGGGCGGACTTATCATCTTCGGGTCTGTGTTTGCTCTTTCCGTCTTTGTGTCGTTCCCCGCACAGGCCGGTCTTCATTATTTCTATATCAAGAGCCGCAACACGCTGAAGCCTGACATCGGTGATGTTTTTATGCCGTTCAAAACAAACTACAAGAATACCGTTTATGTCATGTTCATGGCGGCCATCAGGATATGGCTGTGGTCTCTTCTGTTCACGATTCCCGGGATCATCAAGTCGCTCGAATACTGGATGGTCTCCTATATCGTTGCAGAGAATCCTGACATCAGCTACAAGAGAGCACTCGAGATCAGCTCCAAAACAATGAACGGCGAGAAGGCTTTCACATTTGTCCTCGGCCTGTCCTTCCTCGGCTGGATAATGCTCTGCATGCTGACATGGGGCATCGGTGCAATGTTCCTGCCGCCCTATATGAACGCTACCTACACAGAGTACTATATGTACCTTAAGGATAAGGCCATCAGCAACGGTTACGCAGATCCCGGTGAGTTCACCAGGGATGGTGCTGCCGCACCGGTAACTGCAACAGTCTGACAGCCGCTCGCCGGCAGACGGGTTTTCTCTTAAAGAGAGAAGACCCATCCGGCCAGAGGCGACATGAATATCATTATCACTGAGAAGCAGAACGAATTGACGGAGATCAATGTGGCACGCTGCTCCGCGGGGATCATGTTGTTCAGCGCGATGTCAGACCTTATCTGCAGAAGGTCATCTGCAAACGCCGTCAGGAATCCGCCCAGAGTCATCAGATACCATATGCCGGTGAACTCGGTCAGAAGTCCTGCCGTGGCAATCACCACGCAGATTGCAAACAGTTTCTTAAGATCTTTGCCTTTCTGCTTGTGGGCGATCTGCGCCCCGACGATACCGCCCAAAGACATGATGAACAGCAGAGGTCCGAGTGTCCAGTCGGGGATTCCCGTCATCGGCAGCTTGGCCTGAAGGAAGAACAGCAGCAGAACGTCAATAGCTCCGACGAAAGCGTTGCGGAAGATGAGTCCTGCGACAGTCTTGTTGCCCTTGAGGAAATTGAACGATCCGCGGTAAGTGTCCTTGACTCTCTGCCAGACCGAGATGTGCTTACGGTTCGTGATGACCATGTTCTCGTGAAGCCCCAGGAGGATCACCAGGTTAACGGCAGACAGTCCGATGGAGAGTATCTGTGCATTTCTGTTGCCCATGATGACCGCCACGCCTGCAAGCAATGTGGCAAGGCCGTTGGATATGCGGTAGATGATGGTCTGTTTCGATATATATCCGTCGTACTCATCCGCGCGGTTCGCCTCGAGCAGGGAATCGTACGCAAGTGCACTGTCCGACCCTGATGCGAAATTCCACGACAACGCAGAGAATGCGATCGATATGAGCACGCATCCGAACCCCGGAAGGAAACCTCTGACTACGGCTGACATCACTGCGCACAGGCAGCTTACGATGAGACTCTTTTTCCTTCCGAAAACGTCTGCGAAAACACCTGACGGTATCTCGCAGGAGAGACTTACGATGTGGAACACGGTCTCGGCAAGTCCAACCTGTATGAGTGAATAACCGTCACTGACCAGGAGCAGTACCCAGGCAGCACCCGCGATGGAAGCATTTCCGATGAAATTTGAATAATACAGCCTTCGAAGCTGTGATCTTACTTTATCTTTAGACATAAAAAACTCCTTTGAAATAAATGATTCAAAGGAGAAGAGCGCTTAAAAGAATTTGTGTTTTTACCTGAAAATGGGCGCACTTCCCCTTAAGGAAGCACCATCAAAACCGTTGATAAGCTGTATGTTGGGTGTAATCCAATACATAGTTTATCTGCGCCCTTTCTTGTAATCTTAACGGGATTCTAACACAGCGGATTCATTAATGCAAAACAAAAGGGACCGCACGAAGCAGTCCCTTCTGTCTTGTAATATGGCACAAAGTGAATTATCTTCAGCCTTCTCCGAAGAGTGCGGTGGACAGATATCTGTCACCTGAGTCGGGGAGGAGAACAACTATGTTCTTGCCGGGATAACGCTCTGAAAGGATACGTCCTGCCTTGAGTGCCGCACCGGAAGAGATGCCTACGAGGATACCCTCGGATACTGCGAATCTTCTGCCTTCTTCAAATGCATCTTCGTTCTCGATCGTGATGATCTCGTCGTAGATCTTTGTGTCGAGAGTATCAGGTACGAAGCCTGCGCCGATTCCCTGGATCTTGTGAGGACCTGCAGTTCCCTGTGAAAGCACAGGGGATGCGGAAGGCTCTACTGCGACGATTTTGATGTCAGGATTCTGTTCCTTGAGGTAACGGCCTGTACCTGTAAGTGTACCGCCTGTGCCTACACCTGCAGCGAAAATATCGACCTTGCCCTCAGTCTGTTCCCAGATCTCGGGACCTGTTGTCTTGTAGTGGATCTCGGGGTTTGCAGGATTCACGAACTGGCCGAGGATGACTGAACCGGGAATGGACTCCTTGAGTTCTTCTGCCTTGGCGATGGCGCCCTTCATGCCCTTGGCGCCTTCGGTGAGTTCTAATTTAGCACCGTAAGCTGCGAGGAGCTTTCTTCTCTCGACGCTCATCGTCTCGGGAAGTGTGAAGATAGCCTGATAGCCCTTTGCTGCCGCGATGGCTGCAAGGCCGATGCCTGTGTTACCGCTTGTAGGCTCGATGATCGTAGCACCGGGCTTGAGGATGCCCTTCTGCTCTGCGTCCTCGATCATTGCGAGTGCGATCCTGTCCTTAACGGATCCTGCCGGATTGAGGTACTCGAGCTTTACGAGAAGACCGTCGCCTTCGATGCCTGCTGCCTTGCTGTACCTGCTTGCGCGGAGAATGGGTGTCTTACCTACCAGTTCTGTTACGCTGTTCGTGATGCCTGCCATATTACTTTCCTCCGTATATGTTTTCGTTATGTATTATACCTTTATCATGCCTTTGCTGCCGCAAAACCCTTCTCGAGGTCTGCGATGATGTCGTCGATGTGCTCTGTTCCGATGGACAGACGGATCGTGCTCTCTGTGATGCCTACGCCTGCGAGCTCTTCCGCGGAAAGCTGTGAGTGAGTTGTGGAGTAGGGGTGGATAACGAGGCTCTTTACGTCTGCAACGTTAGCCAGTAGAGAGAAGATCTCGAGGTTATCGATGAACTTGAATGCTTCTTCTTTGCCGCCCTTGATGTCGAAAGTGAAGATGGAACCGCCGCCGTTCGGGAAGTATCTCTCATATACTTCGTGATCCGGATGATCGGGAAGTGAAGGGTGGTTGACCTTAGCAACCTGCGGGTGGTTAGCAAGGAACTCGACTACCTTCTTTGTGTTCTCTACATGTCTGTCGAGACGGAGGGAGAGTGTCTCTACGCCCTGCAGGAGCAGGAATGCGTTGAAAGGTGAGATGGCAGCACCTGTGTCACGCAGGATGATCGCACGGATATATGTTACGAATGCTGCGGGACCGACTGCGTCATAGAAGGATACGCCGTGATAGCTCGGGTTGGGTTCTGCAATGTTCGGATACTTGCCGGATGCCTTCCAGTCGAACTTGCCGGACTCGATGATGATGCCGCCCAGAGTTGTTCCGTGGCCGCCGATGAACTTTGTTGCGGAGTGTACTACGATGTCTGCACCGTGCTCGAAAGGTCTGATCAGGTAAGGTGTACCGAATGTGTTGTCTACTACTACCGGCAGACCGTATCTGTGAGCGATCTCTGCTACTGCATCGATATCCGGGATATCGGAATTAGGATTGCCGAGTGTCTCAAGATAGATCGCTCTTGTGTTCTCTTTTATGGCGCCTTCAACTTCAGTGAGGTTGTGAGCATCAACGAATGTTGTCTCGATGCCGTACTGGGGAAGAGTGTGGCTTAAGAGGTTATAAGAACCGCCGTAGATCGTCTTTTGTGCTACGATGTGGCCGCCGTTAGCTGCAAGAGCCTGAATCGTGTATGTGATAGCTGCTGCGCCGGATGCAACTGCGAGTGCTGCGCTGCCGCCTTCGAGTGCTGCAATTCTCTCTTCGAGAACTCCCTGTGTGGAGTTTGTAAGTCTTCCGTAGATGTTGCCTGTAGCTCTTAAGTTGAATCTTGCCTCAGCGTCTTCGCTGTTGTGGAATACATAAGCTGTTGTCTGATAAATAGGTACTGCTCTTGCATCTGAAGCGCTGTCTGCCTGTTCCTGTCCTGCGTGAATCTGTAAAGTTTCGAATCTGTGTGCCATATTATTAATCTCCTTTGAATTGTTTTTAGTTTTGATTTTGAATTATTGGCAAAAAAATGAGGCCCCTTGGTGCCTCTCTCATTCCTGTTTCATTTGGTTCGCGATCTTAAGGTCACATTCGCATTTCCGAACAAGGTGTACAAGAGAAGCACATCATATCCTGCATACAGCACATGCTGTCTGCCATCGTACACATATCCATTGACCAATACTTGCTGGTTGCCATTTTGCTTCTCCTTTCTTGAGTCGTGCAGCGGAATTAACCTACCTGCTTGGTGGGTATAATACACATGTTCGGGAACGGTGTCAATACCTTATGCAAAAAATTTCCGAAATTCTTTTTCACCCTTGTATTGTGGGGAGTTCCGTGTAAAATACAATTACCCCACCAAAACGGTAGGTTATAGCGTTATAAAAGCTTAATTAAGTAAATCTAATACCAATTTAGGAGGACCTATGATATACGCAGACAACGCAGCGACTACCAAGATGAGCAAAGCTGCAATCGAGGCAATGCTGCCTTACATGGATGAGGTGTACGGCAATCCTTCCAGCCTCTATTCTTTCGGACAGGATGCAAAGGAAGCTCTCGAAAACGCAAGGGCAAGAGTTGCCGCATGCATCGGCGCAGATGCAAGGGAGATCACATTTACTTCCGGCGGAAGCGAAGCCGACAACCAGGCGATCTTCACCGCTGCACATCTGGGCGCGAAGAAGGGCAAGAAACACATAATCTCGACAGCCTTCGAGCACCACGCAGTCCTGCACACATTGGACAGACTTAAGGCAGAAGGATTCGAGATCACGCTCCTCGACGTTCACAAGAACGGCGTCATAACTGCAGAAGAAGTCCTTGCCGCGCTCCGCGATGACACTTGCCTTGTAACGATAATGTACGCCAACAATGAGATCGGCACGGTCCAGCCCATTGCCGAGATCGGTGCTGCCCTTAAGGACAAGGACGTAATCTTCCACACGGATGCTGTTCAGGCGGCAGGCCATCTGCATATCAATGTAAAAGAACAGAACATAGACATGCTCTCGCTATCGGGACACAAGTTCCACGGCCCGAAAGGCATCGGCGTGCTGTACACCAGGACAGGCATCCGTCTTGAGACCATCATCTCCGGCGGCGCGCAGGAGAGAGGAAAGCGTGCAGGTACCGAGAACATCCCCGCTATCATGGGACTTGCAAAGGCGCTTGAAGATGCTGTCGCAGGAATAAACGAAAACGCGGCGAAACTCACAGTCCTGCGCGACAAGCTCATCGCAGGTCTGGACAAGATCCCTTACGGCGAACTGAATGGTGACGCCTCGATGAGACTTCCTTCCAACGTGAACTTCTGTTTCGAGGGAATAGAGGGAGAATCGCTCCTGCTCCTGCTAGACGACAAGGGCATCTGCGCATCTTCCGGAAGCGCGTGCACATCAGGTTCTCTCGACCCGAGCCACGTCCTGCTCGCTATCGGCAGACCTCACGAGGTCGCACACGGTTCGCTCCGTCTGAGCCTCGGTGAGGACACGACAGAAGAAGATATCGATTACATCATCACGGCAGTAACAGATGTAGTTACGTACCTCAGGAACATGTCTCCTTTCTGGAGAGACCTGGTTGAAGGCAAGCGTCAGCACGTATTTGAGAAGTAAAGGAGTATTAATATGGCTTTATACAGTGAGAAAGTAATGGACCACTTCAGGAATCCGAGGAACGTCGGCGTCATCGAGAATGCGGACGGCGTCGGTGAAGCAGGCAATCCGGTATGCGGAGACATCATGAAGATCTACCTCAAGATCGAAAGCGATATCATCACAGACGTTAAGTTCGAGACATTCGGCTGCGGCAGTGCGATCGCATCAAGCTCGATGGCGACCGAACTCATCAAGGGCAAACCGATCAGCGAGGCAATGACTCTTACAAACAAGGCGGTAACAGAGGCTCTGGACGGACTTCCCGCACATAAGCTCCACTGCAGTGTGCTTGCGGAAGAAGCGATAAGGCTTGCTCTGCGTGACTACTTTGACAAGAACAACATCCCATACGATCCGAAGGAATTCCCGGATGCACACTGCGATACCTGCTGCCACACCTGATTTGAAGGCATATGGCGGTTGTGTTAGGATACTTTTGTAGCGGGGTATCAGTATTATGATGATGGTTTCCACAAAGGGGCGTTATGCCTTAAGAGTAATAATCGATCTGGCAGAAAACGGCGGGGATGGTTATACCCCGATGAAGGAAGTTGCCGAGAGACAGGGCATCTCGCTCAAGTACTTAGAGCGCATACTTCCGCTCCTGGTTTCTGCCGGACTGATCGAAGGCGTTCACGGCAAGGGCGGCGGATACAAGCTTTCGAAAAAGCCTGAGGAATACACTGTAGGAGAGGTGCTCCGTGCCGCGGAGGGTGATATCGCTCCCGTTGCCTGCCTGGAGTGCAATTCCGAGATCTGCAGCAGACAGGATACCTGCAGGACCAGGCCGATGTGGACCAAGCTCGATACCCTGATAAACGATTATCTTGATTCGGTTACGATTAAAGATCTGATGGAATCCGAGTGACCGATCATGCTCGCTTAGGTCCTCCGCGCTCTGCTTGTGCGGAAATCGCTCGCATAACCGGTCACTCTCTGTATCAGTACGATTTTTATTGACTACCCCCGTTGATAATTTATAATTTTCTTATGGAATAAAATCTTTTTTATGGGAAGGGGTAGATTATGGCTATTTGGGATCAGCCTGCACAGAAGTTTGGTGTGCCGAATGAGGCAGGAGAGAAGATACTCTCTGCTAATTCATCTAAGTGTCCGAACTGCGGACAGAACCTGTTTTACGACTCAACTCACGGAGCAATGACCTGTAAGCACTGCGGAGGTCTGTTTGATCCTGCAACGCTTGGCAGAGTCGGTTCGTTCGGCATAGAGAATCCGGAGAGGGCATACGACGGCACTCTCGAGATCAGCGACGAAGACATGCAGCGTCAGGAGATCGTCTGCAATGCGTGCGGTGCGGAGGTCGTTACTGATAAGAACACTGCATCGACTATCTGCACATTCTGCGGATCGCCAGCAGTCGTTACGAGAAGACTAACGAGAGAGTTCAGGCCTGACCGCATAATCCCGTTCAAGATCGACAAAGCAAAGGCGATGAGCCTCTTCGAAGAGCACTGTAAGACGGTCGACCATCTTCCGAAAAGCTACAGCCAGAAGAAGACTTTCGAGAAGTTCACGGCGCTCTATGTACCGACGTGGATCGTGTCGAGTGATGTCGAGGTGAATGTTGCGGGCCAGGGGCACATGGGTAAGAGCGTCGATGATATCTACAGAGAAAACTACCAGGGTGACAGCAAGAACTATTCGACTCTGGCTTACGGCAAGGCTTTCTTCCGTCTGAAGAACATTCCTTTCGACGGAGAGAAGCACATCGCGGACAGGCTTATCGCAGCGGCAGAGCCGTTCGATTACGATGACATGGTACCGTTCAAGAGCGAATACCTTCAGGGTTATGTCGCAGAGAAGTACGACGAGCTCCCGATCGATATGACGGATAAGATCTACAGACGTATGGATAAGTACGCGCTTCAGGTCTGCGATTCGATCAATTTCGGATACGACAAGTTTACGACGCACTCCGAGATGAGCACGACGAAATACAACAACCAGAGCATTACTTATGCGCTTCTTCCGGTATGGTTCATGACCATCGAGTATGACGGCATCAAGTATCAGTACATAGTAAACGGCCAGACCGGTAAGGTCTCCGGCGAATTCCCGTATGCGAAGGGATGGGAGACGGTCGAACGTGCCGGAAGAAAGGTCCGCATTGGAACGATATCTCTGAACATGGGTCTCAGAAAACTCATCTACGGTATTCCGCTCGCAGGATATTTCTTACTGAGAGTCCTCGGAAGCAGGAGCAAGATCACGTCCAGGCTCATCGTGTGGATGATCATGAATCCTATCGAGTCCCTGCTCATTGCCCTGCTCATAGGTGCGATAATGTACGGCTGCATCGAGATCCTGCCGAAGATGCTGCAGCGTAAGGAGAAGGAGACGATCGCGAACCTTAACAAGACGGGTGACCACGATATGGCACCGGCTCCGTCCGCGGATCAGTATTTCGATACGCAGGCAAAGGTCTATGCATACGAGACAAACAACAAGTTCGTCCCTATCGATTCCGGATGGTCATACGGAGAGAAGGCGCATTTCGACTTCAAGAACGCAGCGCCAAAGGTCGAAGAAGAGGAAGTGGACGAGAATGCCACGGAGTTCCAGAAGCTTGGCTCGGAAAGAGGCATGCTCTCGTAAAGTTCAGTACTTGCTTAATCTGAAAGGACTGATCTCTTGAAAGAAGTCAGTCCTTTTATTTTGCCCGGGAATTCGATATAGAAATCCGCTGCTTAGCGGATGTGCGAGCGGATAACGAGCGTTTTGAAGCCTGCAAGCCAAGAATCCGCTATAGAAATCCGCTGCTTAGCGGATGTGCGAGCGGATAACGAGCGTTTTGAAGCCTGCAAGTCAAAAATCCGCTATAGATATCCGCTGCTTAGCGGATGTGCAAGCGGATAATCGTAAAAAAGGGTGCCGCGAAGGCACCCTTTGATCAGATAACAATTGTAACAACACTGTTTTACTTTGAATCGTCTATTATGTTTCCGTTTCTGACGTTCTTCTCTATCAGGTGCTCTCTGGCATATTCCCAGATATCTTCAGACCCCTTGGATGTGTTCTGATTACGCTTCATGACCCAGCTTTTTTGAACGTCGTGTTCCTTCCAGGCTTTGCCGTCAGCGGCATCGTTCAGGATGAGGGGCTGGAAGCAGTCCATCGTTCTGGCGAACTTTGCTTCAGGCGTCTCCTGCGCTTCGAACTCGAGCCAGAGAGACTTGAAGTTTTCGCCCTGGTCGGGAGGGAGGATGCCGTAGAGCTTGTCGGCAGCCTTCGCTTCGCGCTCAGCCTGAGTCTTCTTGCCTTCCTCGTCGTATGCATAGGTATCACCGGCATACACTTCGACGAGGTCGTGGATAAGGAGCATCGAGATCGTCTTGAGCACGTCGATCTCCGTGTTGGAGTACTCATTCAGAAGAAGAGTCATTATCGCCATGTGCCAGGCGTGCTGGGCATCATCTTCGTGAGTCTCGCCGTCGGTCAGATAGCTCTGACGCTTGACGAGCTTTTCCTTATCGATCTCTCTTATGAAAGCAAGCTGCTTTTCAAAACGTTCCTGATCCATGATTACTTCTCAGCTACGACCTGATCGAAAGTATCAACGACTTCCTTCTCGGGTGCCTTGGTAACAAGTGATACCACAACAGCAACTACCAGGTTGAGGATGAATGCGGGGAGGAGCTCATAGATATCGAGAGCAGAACCTGCGCATGCAACTCTTACGCCGAACTTCCAGATGAAGATCATGGCACCGCCGGAGATCATGCCTGCGAGGATGCCCCACTTGTTGGATCTCTTCCAGAACAGAGCGAGGAGCACTGCGGGTCCGAAGCATGCACCGAAGCCGCCCCATGCGAATGAGACGATCCTGAATACTGATGAATCAGGGTTGAGTGCGAGGAATACGGCGATGATGGAGATAACGATAACCGTGATCCTTGCGATCCACATCGAAGCCTTCTGTGAGATCTTGACCTTGAAGAACTCGGCAACGATGTTCTGGGATACTGCGGATGCTGCAGCGAGGAGCTGGGAGTCAGCAGTGGACATCGTTGAGGCAAGGATGCCTGCGAGGATGATACCGCCTACAACAGCAGGTATATAACCGTGAGAGGAGATGAGCTTTGCAACGTCGATGACTACAGACTCAGCTTCAGAGTTTGTAGCATACTGAGGGAAGCCGGGAACTGACTTCATTACGGAGTAACCGACAACACCGATGAGGATTGCGACTGCCATGGAGATAACGACCCAGACAGAAGCGACTCTTCTTGAGAGCTTGAGCTTCTCCTTGTTCTCGATAGCCATGAATCTGAGAAGGATGTGAGGCATACCGAAGTAACCGAGACCCCATGCAAGAGTCGATATGATGGGAAGTGCTCCGTAACTGCCGACAGATCCGTCAGCGATCATGTGGCCCTTGAAGATGTCGAGGTAACCCTCGAGGCCCTGTACGTTTGCAAATACATTATCAAAACCGTTTACGATACCTTCAGTAAAGCCGAGAACGACAACGAGAGCGATCGTCATGACGATACTCTGGATGAAGTCTGTCGTGGATGCTGCGAGGAATCCGCCTAATGTGCAGTAGAGAACGATAACGGCAGCGCTCATGAGCATTGCGGTAACGTAGTCCATGCCGAACATCGAGGAGAAGAGCTTGCCGCAAGCAGCAAAGCCGGATGCAGTATAAGGTACGAAGAAGATAACGATGAACAGACCTGACACGAGTGTGAGGATGTGCTTGTCATCGTCGAATCTCTTTGCGAAGAAGTCGGGGATGGTTACGGCTCCGAGCTTCTGTGTGTATACACGGAGTCTCTTTGCAACGAAAAGCCAGTTAAGGTATGTTCCTACCGCAAGACCGATTCCGGTCCATGTTGCTTCGGCAAGACCTGTGGCGAGAGCAAGACCCGGCAGACCAAGAAGGAGCCAGGAACTCATGTCGGATGCTTCGGCACTCATCGCGGTGACCAGAGGTCCGAGACGTCTTCCGCCGAGATAGAAATCGTCGGTGTTCTTGTTTACTCTGCTGAAATAAGCGCCGATGGCGATCATCATGAGCAGGTAGACAATGATTGTTACCAGGATACAGATGTTAGCTGCAGTCATAACTGTTCCCCCTTGAGAAATAATAAAAAAGCCCGATGCTTTGATACATCGGGCTTATTGGTGGATGCTACAGGACTCGAACCTGTGACCCCCTGCACGTCAAGCAGGTACTCTAACCAGCTGAGCTAAGCATCCGAAGTCGGTGAAAAGTATACATTGTTTTTGGCCGTCTGACAAGGTACAATTACTCGGTCAATAATGAAGTAAACCTGATTACATGCTTATAAATGTAATATAAAGGTCACGCGCAGGATATGGCATTGACCGTGTCAGGCGACTATCATTGTTTTTATCAAAATAGGGAGAGTTTCTCTTGGGCAGAAGGGCAAACAGGGCAATATTCATAAGCAGTGTTCTGGTGATAGGCACAGCGGCAGCTGCGGTCGCTGCGATGAAGTGCGACATCAGGTCTTCCTGTTCGCGCGGTTTTGTCCATAGCGGAGACGGCGTATACTACTACGACGACAACGGCGTTGAGGCTTCCGGCATAGTAGACAATGACGGCGCGAAATACTATTTCGGCGCGGAGGACCACAAGCAGACCTTCGGCCTTGTTGAAGACGGCGGTGCCAAGTACTACTTCAATCCCGAAAGCGGAATAATGCAGACCGGTTTTGTCACGGATGCTTCCGGCAACACGATGTATTTCGACACGGCGTCAGGTCAGATGCAGTACGGCTGGCTCGAGATGGAAGGCCTCAAGTACTATATCGATGAGACTACGGGCATCGTGTCCAAAGGATGGACCGATATCGGCAGTTACACGTATTACTTTGATCCTGCGGGCTGCCAGATGGTGACCGGGTGGTTCGATGACAGCGGCAAGGTATACCACACATACGATAACGGACACCTTACATGCGGCGGAATGATAAAGATAGACGGAAGTCTATATTTCTTTGCCGATGACGGCGAACTTCAGACCGGATGGGTTGAGCATAACGATACGGAATACTATTTCCTGCCTAACGGCGGATATGCCGCAGAAGGACTTGTCACGATCGGCGAGAACGATTATTTCTTCACGGGCGGACAGAAGGTCACTGATACTTACTATATCGACGACAACATGCTCTACTGGCTCGATGAAGAGGGCTGTGTCTACAGAACGGTCGACGGCAATCTGCCGATGGTCGCCCTGACATACGATGACGGCCCGTCACAGTATACCCAGACGATCGTTGAACTTTTGGATGAGTATGATGCCGTTGCTACGTTCTTCGTCGTCGGCAACCGCGTTGACTGGTATCCGGAAGCACTGGCTTATGCATATTCTATCGGATGTGAGATGGGCAACCACACATATGATCACTCTTATCTGAACAACATGTCAGCTTCTCAGGTTGCCAATACGCTCGGTCTTACTGATGAAGCGCTCATCGAAGCAGTCGGCGTCCCTTCTTCGGTATTGAGACCTCCGGGAGGTCTTGTCGATGATTCCCTTAAGGTCGAGACTTCGCTTCCGATCATATTGTGGAGCGTCGATACGCGCGACTGGGAGACTAAGGATACGGAATCGACCATCAATCATGTTCTTAATGACGTTGAAGACGGCAGCATCGTCCTGATGCATGACATCTACGAGTCCACAATGATCGCGACGGAGACTATACTCCCGGAACTTCAGAACATGGGCTATCAGCTTGTAACAGTGCAGGAGATGGGCCTTCTCAGACGAGGTGGACTTAAGTCCGGCACCATCTACTACTCGATCAAGCCGGAGTCCTGATAACAGCCGATAATCATTTTCCCGGGGTGCTAAAAATGTAGCACCCCGTTTTTATTTCTTGCTATAATGAGGACAATTAATTCCTTACGGAGGTGTTCGCTATGTCCGATGAAGTAGAGAAGAAGGCCCAGGAAGCAGCAGAGGCTGTTGCAGAAGCAGAGAAGGCGGCAGCAGAAGCTCAAGATAAGATTAAGGAAGCTGAGGCAGTAAAGAAGGCTGCCGAGAAGGAAGCAAAAGAAGCTGCAAAGGCAGCTGAAAAAGAGGCCAAAGAAGCCGTAAAGGAAGCAGAGAAAGAAGCTAAGGAAGCCGAGAAGGCTGCTAAAAAAGAAGCAGAGGCTACTGCTGCGGCAGCGGCTGCAACGGCAGCGGCAGCAGCAAAGGAAGCTGAAGAAGCGGCAAAGAAGCAGCAGAAGGCTGCTGAGGCTCAGGCAAAGAAGGCTGATTCGGAGGCCAGGAGAGCAGCAAAGAAGGCTGAGAAGCAGGCTAAGATCCAGGCTCTTAAGGATCAGTGCCCTCCTGTATACAAGCCCGTATCCACATCCAAGTATTTCTGGTTCGGATTCATGAGTTTCCTTCCGGGTCTGGGATTCATCCTTACGATCCTGTTCTCGTTCATGCCCCGTAACAAGAACCTCAAGAATTTTGAGCGTGCGATACTTGCTTATTACATCATCGGCATCATACTTGCCCTGATCGCTGTGATCGTATTCTTTGCGATCCTTCCCGCAGGCAGCCAGGCTGAGGTCGCGACAGGCCTGCAGAACGTAATCGGATCCTTCAGTTAAAGGGGATTTGTTGCCTTAATTTTACCTGCGTGTCAGGCGTTTGTAACATTGTTATTCTACACTGTCTCCAAAGACTTTAAGTAAAAGGGGACAAATGTTATGGACGACAAGCTTATTTCGAAAAAGGAACTCCTCAACCTGGAGCAGATTTCATATGGAACTCTGTACCGCTGGAAGAGACAGGGACTCATTCCCGAGAGCTGGTTCATCCATCGCGCAACTGACATCGGTCAGGCAACTTTCTTCCCTGAAGAGAAGATCATCACAAGGATAGAGCGTATCAAGGAGCTCAAGAACGAGCTTTCCGTCGATCAGATGCAGGAGCTTTTCTCGGCTAACGTCGAGAGCTTCAAGATCCCCCTTGAGGATTTCAAGGGCCTCGAGATCGTCGGCAAGATGTCGCTTACTGCTTTCACAAGCGTTTTCCCGGGTAAGGATCTGCTCGACTTCAACGATGTTTTCGGAATGTATGTCGTAGATCACCTCATGAAGCTCTCCGGCATCTACCTTGAGGACGCAAAGCAGGTTCTCCGTCTCCTCTGCAAGTACATGTCGGTCGAGACATCCAAAGAGTACCAGCTGCTCTTCCTGCGTAAGATGGGCGTTCCCATGACGGTTCTCGTAAGAGGCGATGACGAGATCCTCTTAGAGGACAATACGGAAGTAATCGCATGTGCCAATCTCGGTGAGTTCGAGGAAGCACTTAAGGATCAGCTTATAGCCTGAGGTAAATAAAGATGACACGCGGATACGACGCCGAGAGATTATCAAGCTGCCTTGCCGTAATGGCAGAACCCGTAAGGATCAGGATCATGAACGTGATCGCATCCAGGGGTGAAGTCTGCGCCAAGGACATTCTGCCGGAGTTCTCCGTAACCCAGCCGACGCTCTCACACCATATGCGCGTGTTGGTCGAAAACGATCTTGTTACAGCACGAAAGGATGGCCGCAATGTCTACTATTCAGTCAACAGGGAAACAGTCAGGGAACTCGCCGATCTGCTTATCCAGCTGGGCGAACCGCCGGTCGTACAAACCACGCCCGAAGGCAAAGGACTGACGAATAAGCGTACACAGACCAGAAGAAAGCAGGCAAAGGCGCCCGCACTCAAAAAGAGTTCAAGCGTTCCTATCCCGAAGGTTCCCTCTGCGGCACCGGACATCGAGAAGCTGAAGAAAAAGAAGAAGAAAAAGTCCAAGGACAAGGACAAGAAGAAGGACAAAAAGAAGAAAAAGTGATCAATACGAGCGGACCGCACTACAGCGGTCCGTTTTTTACTTGAACAGAATTACTACACTATATTCTTATTTGTTTAACATATTTTACATTTAGCCGTGTTATGATTCGGTATATGGGAATGTGAACGGGAGGTTTGCCATGGACTTTAAGCAATTCGTTGACATGATAGAGATCATGACTTGCGTCATGTCTGTTGAGACAAAGGAAGACGGCTCTTACGGCGATATCAGGATAGTCACGGGCAATCCTCAGTATATTGCTTCGATCGAGATGGCAGACAATTCCATGCCGGAGATGCTGACGAAGAAGTTCGTTCCCAACAGCCTTTATCAGAACTACTTTCCGCAGGATATGAATTTCGAGGATTTCTGCTACAGGTGCGCAGTGTTAAAGCAGCCCATGCACACCTACGTGCATCCTGACAGGTTCGATTTCTGGTTCAACCTCTACATGATGCCCCTGGGAAGCAAAGGCAATATCCATTACTGCACTTACTCTCAGATAGTCACAAAGAATGCGGATACGGAAGAAATGAGCAACACATCTGTCTCCATGGCAACGGATGTCCTCAATACCTGCATCAAGCTCAGGGACAAGGATAACTTCCAGCACACAATGGATGAGATCGTATCCGATATAAGAAAGCTCTGCGGAGCGCAGTCCTGCGTAGTCCTCTTGACAGAACACGAGACAAGGAACTGCTCTGTCTTAAGCGAATCAAGGAACGAGTATTCGACGCTTCCGAGCATGACGGGTGTCTTGAGGGATGAATTCTACGATCTTACATCTTCGTGGAAGGAGACCATCGGAGGCAGCAACGTTCTTATCGCGAAAAACAAAAATGACTGGGATTATATCAAGGCAAAGAATCCCGATTGGTATGAATCCCTGATTACTAATAATGTTGAGAGCATTGTCCTGTGTCCGCTGGATTCAGGTGATGAGACTTTGGGTTATATGTGGGTGTGCAATTTCGATGTCGATAAGACCGTGGAGATCAAGCAGGCAATCGAGCTTACGGTATTCTTCCTTGCTTCGGAGATTGCCAACCGCAAGCTCATGGAAAGGCTTAAGCACTTGAGCTCGATTGACATGCTCACCGGAGTCCTTAACAGGAACGAGATGAACAACAGGATCGATGCCCTGAGAGCATCTCACAGCGATGAACTCAAGGGAATGGGCATCATCTTTGCCGATCTCAACGGTCTCAAGAGAGTCAACGATAACGAAGGCCATACGGCGGGAGACCTGCTAATCAAGAATGCAGCGGTCCTTCTCCAGAATGTCTTTGTCGATGACCAGATATTCAGAGCCGGCGGTGATGAATTCCTGGTACTGATGTCTTACACAACGGAAGATGCGATCAAAGAGAAGATAGATAAGGTCAGGCATCTGTCTGCTGCGTATGGTAATGTATCATTTGCGTTGGGCTACTGCTATCAGAATGATTCCGCGAACATAACCGATGCTCTGAAACTGGCAGATGAACGCATGTACGAAGACAAAGCCGAGTACTATAAGGAACACCCGGAATTCAAGCGCTGAAATTCGTATCCATTTATCAGCACAAAAAACGGACCGCTTAATCGCGGTCCGTTCCTGTTTGTTCAGAAGATTGATGATTACTTCTTTTCCTTGAGGGCGTCTCTGATCTCTGTCAGGAGCTTGACCTCATCAGAAGGCTCCGGCTCGGGTGCAGGTGCTTCTTCTTCCTTCTCACCCTTCTTAAGCTTCTTCAGACCGATGTTCTTAAGGGAGTTGATGCCCTTGAGCATGATGAAGAGGATAAGAGCCATGATG
>JAILMZ010000086.1 GCA_024692105.1 Saccharofermentans sp. | reverse complement strand
TTCGTCTGCGCCCTGATAGCGGATGGCACGGCTGCCGTCTGCTTTGTTCTTGTAGACGACGCAGTTGCCGTTAGGTTCCTTGTAGATACCGAAGGCGCGCGGCTCCTTGTAGTCAACTCCGACGAAGAACCTCATCTTCTCGAGCGGGATGTTGTTAGCCGCCGCGAAAGCCTGTAACTCTTCAATCGTCTTCGGGACCTGGTTGCCGGATCTCAGCATGTGCTGATTGACCGCGCCGCAGTTCGGGCACTTCTCTAATGTCTCATCGATAGCGCTGCCGCAATAATCGCAGAAAGTCTTCATAACACTATCCCCCTGTCACCCTCATATGAAAACAATAAGTTCCGGGAAGATTATACCATACGGCATATCCGCAAGGCACTGTCAGCGGAAGAGCGTCTCTTCTCTCTTGTAATAGACTGCAGATGCCACAGAAGCGATAAAACCGCCGACGGATACATCCGACAGGAAGTGCGCGCCTAGCACCATCCTCGATGCGAGTACGGCGAAACCGAACACGAGACCTACAAAGAAGAGCAGCGTCATCCTCTTCTTCAGCGCGGGGACAACGGCGGCAAGTCCCGGAAGGACCGCGATGCTCATGATGCCGTTGGCCGTGTGTCCGCTGGGGAATGACTTGAAATCATCGCCGTTGAGATTTAACGCAGATATAAGATCATTCTTGTTCTGTATCGGGTCAAACCATGCGTGGAAGCCGATGCCTTCGATGTTCTGGCTTACGAGCCTGAATCTCGGGCGCGGCATGCCCGTCTTAATGAGTTCATATGCAAGGAACATAATGACCATGCAGTTAAGGATGAGCACGATGCGTCTGCCGAGCCTCGGGTCAGTGCTCTTCTTTCCGAAAACAAAACCGACGACGGCAACGGGCAGGAAAACTACAAAGAATGTTATGGCCATCTGCGGAACATCCCTGTGTACCTCAGGGAAAATGCCGCCCAGGTTGTTGATGTCCAGCAGGGAACCGCCGGATCCGATCATGACGCAAATGCCGAGGATGGCAACGACGGTGCTGTAGAGGATGCGTTTCGGGCGGGGCTCGACCTTCAGGGCCTGGCTTAATGCCGCACCGAAATAGAACGAGAACGCGCCGCAGAACACGTATATGCCCAGCGTGGATACCACAAGGGCTGCGACGTTGCCTCTGGAGAACACTGCCTCTGCGACCTGATGATCGAAGAAAGTGCCGACGGCAAATGCAGCCAGAAAGACAACCGCCAGGCAAACGGATATCCTTATCGCAAACTTATTAAATGAAACGTGGTTTTCGTCTGACATTCTATAACCCCCGTAAAAGTATACACTTCAAATCCAAAAGTGGCTCGTTTTTGTAATGCGTTTGTAACCGCTGCCACAGTTTTGCCAGTCTTTTGCCAATTGATTGTCGGGTTTTGAGGCAAATAAGCCGTTATTCTCTACACCCGTAAACCAAAGGAGAATTCAAAATGCATGATTCAGCGAACTACAGCTACAGCAATGAAGACAGGAAACCGGTATTTACCTCAGCGATAATCGCGCTTGCAAGCGTATGCCTGCTTATAGCGTTCGGATTAGCCGCAAATATGTTTTTGGGATATATGGGTAATAAGGCGACCAAGACTGTTGGTACGGAAGAATACAAAGCATTTATGCTTGAAGACACCATAATACCCGCAGAGTAACATTGTTAAATCATTGATAAACAAAAACCCTTTGTGCTATTGTTAGCAATAGTTAAAACAATAAGTACGAGGGGCCCCGGTGAAAAAGAAGGCAAACAGGAACAGACTGTTCTTAGGAATACTGACGACATTGACCGTTGTCCTGCTTGCACTGACCGTTGTGGGACTCGTTGTTTTCAGCCTTCAGGTCGGCGCATACGAAGCCTCGGGCATCGACGACTATATGACCTACACGAGACTCTACGCTTTTATCGCCAACAATTCGGACAGTTCCGTATCGGATAATCTCTATCAGGAACTGCGCGAGTACGGACTCCAGAACGACTGTTATGTCGAGCGTATCGGAGACGGCCTGGTGGCAAACTACTCCAAGTCCGAACTTATCGATATCGCTATCAAATCCAAAGTATCCGGGATAATCCTCGAAGGAGACGATACTGAAGAGACTGCCGCCCTGATAGCAAAGGCAAATGCCGCGGGAATCCCCGTCATTACCGTAATGACAGACGCTCCGGGTACAGGCAGGTTAAGTTTTATCGGAATGAATAATTACAGCGCGGGTCTCGAGTACGGACAGCTCATGCTCGATGCCGCAAGCGGGAAAGATAAAGATGACATCACAGCGCTCGTTCTCATGAGTTCAAGCGGAAGCAACGAGAGCGTTCTCTTCTCTGCAATACAGGAGAAACTCAAGAACAGCAGCATAACCATCGATTCCGTCGTGGTCGAATCGGATTCCGCATTCAGCGCGGAAGAGAAGATCATCGATATCCTTGATGAATATAAGACGCTTCCGGATATCATCGTATGCTTAAGTGATATCAACACGAGATGCGCATACCAGTGTATCGTTGACATGAACGGCGTCGGCGTCACGACCATCATCGGATACTACGATTCGGATACGGTCCTTGAAGGTATCGACAGAGGCGCCATAGAAGCGACATTCAGCGTCGATACCAAGCAGGTTGCCCAATACTGCGTCAATGCCCTGAACGAGTATTTCGAGTACGGTAATGTCTCGGAGTATTTCGGCACGGATTATGTCCTCATCAACAAGGGCAATGTCTCCGGCTACATTGCATCGGAGCTCGATATGGAGGCTGTCGATGAAGAGAATTAGAGAACGCCTCCACCATCTCAAGATAAGATACAAGCTTGTCATGATCTTCCTCGTGACATCCATCATCGCGTTCGGAGTAAACCTGTTCGTCTACCTTAACCTCAACAGGATGCTTTCCAGGATCGACATGGTCTATTCCACGAACATCAGCCTGAACGATCTGTCGGACGACCTGTCGCAGGTACAGGCCGGCCTTACGGGTTTCCTCGAGACAAAGAGTACCGACGACCTCGAACTCTACTACAAGTATTCGCAGGAGATCTCCTTTGAGATCCAGGAGCTCAACAACATGCCCACGGACAACGTGTACAAGCTCCGCGAAAGAGACATCAGGAAGATGGCAGAGAGCTATCTGCTCACGGCAGACAACGCGGTAAAGGCAAAGCGCGGAAGAAACATCGAGAAATACACCGAATACTACAAAGAGTGCGAGCAGATGTACGATGCGCTCAACACCTACATCTACAGCCTTAACAACGAGACGTTCCGCATCAACTCCGAGAGCTTCAATACGCTGATTGCATCGCTCAGGTATTCTGAAGTCCTCTGTCTGTCGATCTTCGTCATCGTGTCTCTCATGAACGTCCTTCTCATCGTCCTTCTTACGGGCACGATCACAAGGCCTCTCACGAGCCTGTCTGAGAAGGCCAACGAGATATCCAAGGGCAACCCCGAGAATGTCGAACCTCTCGCGATACACACGGACGACGAGGTCGGCAACGTTACCCGCGCCTTCAACCAGATGCTCGCGAGCATCAAGGAATACATCGCGAAGATAAGAGAGCAGATGGTCACGGAGAGCGCCATGAAGGAGAAGAGCCTTCTCATGGAAAACCACCTGAAAGATGCACAGCTCAAATACCTCCAGGCACAGATCAACCCGCACTTCCTTTTCAACACGCTTAACGCCGGCGCGCAGCTCGCAATGGTGGAAGGTGCCGACAGGACGGGCGAGTACATAAGCAACATGGCGGATTTTTTCCGCTATAATGTCAAGAAGGACAACGAGCAGGTAAAGATCTCCGAAGAGATCGAGCTCGTCGACAGCTATATCTACATCATGAACGTCAGATATTCGGGTGAGATAAAGTTCCGCAAGGAGATAGACGAGAGTCTGCTGGGAGTCGTCATACCAAGCATGATAATCCAGCCGATTGTCGAGAATTCCGTTAAGTACGGAATCATCAATCTTGAGGACAGACAGGGTGAGATCGCACTCATGCTGTACAGGGAAGACGACTTTGCCTGCATCGAGGTAAGTGACAACGGTACCGGCATGGACAGCCGCGTGATCGACAAGATACTTGCCAGAGAACCTCAGCAGTCACACGAACCCCGCGGAGAGCATTCCGAGGAGAAGAGCGTGGGCCTCGCGAACGTTATCGCAAGACTGGACATCTTCTACGACAAGAAGGAACAGGTCGAGATCAAGAGTGCCGCGGGTGAGGGTACAAGCGTAATAATCAGAATACCTATGGAGAAGGATCAATGTATAGAATAATGCTCGCAGATGACGAAGGCATCGTCATCGATTCGCTCAAATACATAATCGACAGCAGCTTCCCCGGAAGCTTTGAGATCGAGACCGCCAAGACGGGAAGGAGCGTCATCGAGCTTGCCGAGACATTCCGTCCGGACATCGCGTTCATGGATATCCAGATGCCGGGCATCAACGGCATCGATGCGATGCGTGAGATCAGGAAATCAAACTCCAAGACAGTATTCATCGTGCTCTCCGCGTACGACAAATTCGACTATGCGAAAGAAGCCATCGACCTGGGCGTGCTTGCATATCTGAACAAGCCTTTCGACAAGAAGAAGATAACTGATGTCCTGACCAAGGCCATGGCCGAAGTCGACAAGGAACGCCAGACCAGGAAAGAAGAACTCGAGATCAAAGAGAAGTTCGAGACGATAATGCCGATAATAGAGAACGGTCTTATCCAGGACCTTTTGTTCCACGAGCATTTCCAGGAGAACATCGACAACTACATGTCGCTTCTCGGAATATCGGAGAAGTTCGGATACATGATGGTCGTCGTCAGCGGCAAGGAGCAGGTCGGCAACTACATGACCGGTGCCGTTCCCGCGAGTATCGAGACACAGAAGAACTATACGGACATAAGACTTATCATCGAAGACTACTTTAAGTGCATAGTAGGCTCCGTCATGGGCAACAAGCTCCCGGTCCTCGTCCCGTACGACAAGGATGAACTCTCGCTGGCCAAGCGTTCGGAGATCGTCGAACAGGCAAGGCAGATGAGCCACAGGTTAGACGATAAGCTCGGCATCAGCTTCAGGATCGGTATAGGCAGTGTCCGTCCGATGAGGGCGATGGCAGACTCGTACAGCGAAGCGCTTACCTGTCTCGTTAACTCCACGGAAAGAGTCGCGCACACCGACGACGTCGGCGTGGGATGCGAATACGAAGACGACTACCCGATGAACTACGAGAAGGAACTGTTTGCCGCCGTCCAGGCAGGCGATGTCCATAAAGCAGCAGAAGAGGCCACCAGATTCTTTGACTGGATGAAGAACAGTTCGGGAGGATCTCTGTCTGACATCAGGCTCAAGGTCCTTGAGTTCGTTCTCTGGGCAGAGCACATGGCATACAGCAAGGGCGGCCATCTGTACAAGTTCAGGGGAAGGAGCGACTATCTTCCCGAGGTCTGCTCGATCGAGAGTCTTGATTCGCTCAGGCTCTGGTTCATCAAGCACATCGCAAGTGCAGTTATCATGATCAATTCCACCAATGTCGACTCGCAGTCTGATGCTGTCGCAAAGGCCAAGGAATACATCGATACTCACTATTCCCAGGATCTCTCGCTCGAGGGCATGTCCAGACAGACGGACATCAGCCCGTACTATTTCAGCAAACTGTTCAAGAATAAGACAGGCGTTACTTTTATCGACTACCTGACCAACCTTCGTATCGAGAAGGCCAAGGAACTCCTTGCCGATCCTTCCAAGTCAATGAAAGAGATCTGCAGCGAAGTCGGCTACAGCGATCCGAACTATTTCTCCAGGATATTCAAGAAAGTCACGGGCAAGACACCTACAGAGTACAAGGACGGGCTCAAGAAATGAGATATCTACGCAAAGCTGTTGCTGCAGTCATGGCCGTTTGTTTCGCCGTCATAGGCGCGTCTTGCGGCAAGGACCAGACGAACCCGATCGCGGTGGCATCCCAGAAAACGGATGATGCCCTTACCATCGGTCTGAGTTTCGACTCGTATGTTATCGAAAGATGGACCAGGGACCGCGACGTATTCTGTGCGACGGCGGGAGAACTCGGTGCCGAGGTCAATGTGCAGTCCGCGAACGGCGAGATGGAGACACAGATATCCCAGATACAGTACTTTATTGATATTGGCGTTGATGCGATCGTCATCGTTACCATCGATGCCGACGGCCTGACTGATGCCATCAAGGCTGCCAAGGATGCCGGCATCCCGGTCATCTGCTACGACCGTATCGTCAGGAATGCAAACGCCGACCTTTATATCTCATTCGATAATGTTGCCGTCGGAACCTATATGGCCGAGGCTATCTGCCAGGAGATAGGAACGGGTGCAAACATCGTGGAGATAATGGGACCCGAGAGCGACTACAACGTTGCGCAGGTAATGGAAGGTTTCGAAGAGGTCTGCGGAGAGTATGAAGAGAATATCCTTCTTACCTATAACTGCGACAACTGGCGTGCGGAGCTGGCGTATGATTTCGTGAACGACAATATAGACATCATCTCCGAAGCGGATGCGATCATGTGCGGCAACGATGCCCTTGCAGGAGAGACGGTGCATGCCCTGGCTGAGCGCGGTCTTGCGGGAAAGATCAAGGTCGTCGGTCAGGATGCGGAGCTTGAGGCCTGCCAAAGGATCGTCGAGGGTACGCAGCTCATGACGGTGTATAAGCCCGTGGAAAAGCTTGCCAAGCTCGCAGCCGAATATGCCGTTAAGCTCGCATACGGAGAAGACATCGGAGTTAACACGCTCTTTGACGACGGCACGTATGACATCCCTTATGTGGCGATCGACCCCATCGCGGTCAATCAGGACAATCTTGACGAGATCATCATCGACAGCGGTTTCCATCAGAAGGAAGACGTTTATATGAATATTGATAAAGAAGAAGAGACGGCGTCCGAGAGCGTTGATTCGTCAGAACCGACCGAGTAGCACAAATCAGACATCTTTTACACAATCAGTGCAAAATTATGCTAACAACCGTTTGCGCATTGGTGATTTGTGCTAAAAATTACAGAATTTCGATATGATTTTCCTACACTCCTAATGATAAGTTGTAATCGGTGGTAGGTCACCAAAACTATTTTTTAGGAGGAATTTCTGATGAAATTAACCAAAGTACTTGGAACAGTTCTTTGCTCAGCAATGCTCCTCGTTTCTTTCGCTGGATGCGCAGCTGGCGGTTCAGGTAAGGACAAGGTTGGCGTTTCAATGCCTACAAAGGATCTCCAGAGATGGAACCAGGATGGCGACTACATGAAGCAGGAGCTCGAGAAGGCAGGCTACGAAGTAGATCTTCAGTATGCTGCAAACGACGTTGCTACACAGCTCTCACAGGTTGAGAACATGATCAACTCCGGATGCAAGGTTCTCGTTATCGCTGCAATCGAAGGTTCTTCACTCGGTGAAGCTCTCGACATGGCAGAAGCTAAGAACATCCCCGTAATCGCTTATGACCGTCTCCTTATGGAGTCTGACACAGTTGATTACTATGCAACATTCGACAACTACATGGTTGGTACAATCCAGGGCCAGTTCATCGAAGAGCAGCTCGACCTTAAGAATGCTGCAGGTCCGTTCAACCTCGAGATCACAGCTGGTGACCCCGGTGACAACAACGCTCTGTTCTTCTATCAGGGTGCTATGGACGTTCTCAATCCTTACATCGAAGAAGGCAAGCTCGTAGTAGTTTCCGGCCAGACAGAGTTCTCCGACGTTGCTACAGCTTCCTGGAAGACAGAGAACTCTCAGTCCAGAGCTGAGACTATCCTCTCTTCTTTCTATGCTGACGGCACAAACGTAGACGCATGGCTCTGCTCCAACGACTCTACAGCTCTCGGCGTAGCTAACGCTCTCGCTACAAACTACACAGGTAACTACCCGATCATCACTGGTCAGGACTGCGATATCGCAAACGTTAAGAACATGCTCGACGGCAAGCAGTCAATGTCCGTATTCAAGGATACACGTACTCTTGCAGCTCAGGTTGTTAAGATGGTTGGCCAGATCCTCAGCGGCCAGACAGTTGACGTTAACGATACAGAGACATACGACAACGGCAAGAAGGTTGTTCCTTCTTACCTCTGTGAGCCTGTATTCGCAGACGCTGGTAACTACGAGAAGATCCTCATCGACTCCGGTTACTACACAGCAGATCAGCTTGCATAAAGCATAATTTGCAACCCTGGACAGGCGGGTGAAAAACCCGCCTGTTTTTTAGGGGGGCTGCTCAAAAGGCATTTGATTTAAGGAAGAGGTATAAGAATGGCAAATGTTTTGCTGGAAATGAAAAACATAACCAAAACTTTTCCGGGCGTAAAAGCACTCGACAACGTCAACCTGCAGGTTGAAGAAGGAGAGATCCACGCGCTTGTCGGCGAGAACGGTGCCGGCAAATCAACGCTCATGAACGTATTAAGCGGTATCTACCCGTTTGGTACTTATGAAGGCGACATTATCTATAACGGTAAAGTTTGTGAATTTCATAACATAAAGGATTCCGAGAAGCAGGGAATCGTAATCATACATCAGGAGCTCGCCCTGATCCCCTACATGACAATCGGCGAGAATATGTTCCTCGGTAACGAACGAGGCAAAAAGTGGAATATTGACTGGAACAAGACGTACTCAGAGGCTGATAAGTATCTTAAGATGGTCGGCCTTACGGATTCTTCCAAGACTCTTATAAAAGATATAGGTACAGGTAAACAGCAGCTGGTCGAGATCGCAAAGGCACTCGCAAAGAATGCGAAACTCCTTATCCTCGACGAGCCTACATCTTCGTTGAACGAGACAGACTCAAGGGCACTCCTTGATCTTATGAAAGAGTTCAAGAAGAAGGGGATGACGATGATCATCATCTCCCATAAATTGAACGAAGTATCTTACGTTGCAGACAAGATCACGATCGTTAGAGACGGTTCTACGATCGAGACTCTGGACTGCAAGGTCGACGAGATATCGGAAGACCGTATCATCAAGGGCATGGTTAACCGTGATATGACCGACCGTTTCCCGAAGCGTCATGACGTCGAGATCGGCGATACCATGATGGAGGTAAAGAACTGGACGGTCTACCATCCGGAATTTGCCGAGAGAAAGGTCGTCGACAATGTCTCGATGAATGTCCGCAAGGGTGAGGTCGTAGGTATCTACGGTCTCATGGGTGCCGGCAGAACGGAGCTCGCAATGAGTATTTTCGGACGCTCCTACGGTATCGGCATCTCCGGTACGCTCAAGCTGGGCGGCGCGGAAGTTGTCCTCAAGAGCCCCAAGCAGGCGATCGAGCACAAGCTCGCATACGTAACCGAGGACAGAAAGGGTAACGGCCTCGTCCTTACCAATTCAATTAAGCACAACACATCACTGGCTAACCTCAAGGGACTCAGCAAGAACCTTGTCATCGATAAGGATAAGGAATATGCGGTCGCTGTGGAATATGTCGGCAAGCTCAGGACAAAGACACCTTCCGTCGAGCAGCTGGTCGGCAATCTCTCGGGCGGTAACCAGCAGAAGGTCCTCCTCGCGAAATGGATGTTCGCGGATCCGGACGTTCTCATCCTCGACGAGCCTACGAGAGGTATCGACGTCGGTGCAAAGTACGAGATCTACTGCATCATCAACGATCTCGTTGCAGCCGGCAAATCGGTTGTCATGATCTCATCCGAACTTCCTGAAGTCATCGGCATGAGTGACAGAATCTATATCATGAACGAAGCTAAGATCGTCGGAGAGATCCCGGCATCTGAAGCTACACAGGAGAACATCATGGCCTGCATCGTAAAGACAGGAAATGAAGATGCACCGGTCGCAGAGGCAGAGATTGTGTCTGACGACGAGACAGGAAAGGAGGACCAGGCATGACAGGCAGTAAAGTTTCGGCTTTCTTCAAAAAATACATGATGCTTCTGGCCCTCGTTGCCGTAGTCATCTTCTTTAATTTCGCGACAGACGGCAGAGCCCTCTACGCACAGAACATCACAAACCTCATCGCACAGAATGCTTACGTATTCGTTCTTGCGACAGGCATGCTCCTCTGCATCCTGACAGGCGGTAATATCGACCTCGCGGTAGGTTCGGTTGTATGCTTCGCAGGCGGCGTCGGCGCTATCATGATGGACGCCAGGATCCCGTGGCCCGTAGCAGTTATCGTAATGCTCGTTATGGGTCTCCTCATCGGTATGTGGCAGGGTTTCTGGATCGCATTCGTTAAGGTTCCGCCTTTCATCGCAACTCTCGCGGGCATGCTCGCATTCAGAGGCCTTGCAAACGTTGTAATGGGCGGATTCGCATACACCGTTACCGACACGACATTCCTTAATGTCTTCGGCGGCGGAGCAGACTGCTACATCCCCGATCTGTTCGCAGGCATCGGACCGGTCATGAAGGCAGCTGACGGAACAACAATGAACAAGTTCTGTCTCGTCATGGGCATCGTTGCAGCCATTGCGATCGTTATCTATACGATCTTCCACCGCATTTACCTCAGAAAGAACGGATATAAGCTCGAGTCTTTTGTAAGCACGATCATCAAGACAGCGGTCATCTGCGCTGCCATCGTATGGCTGTTCTACAAACTCTCATCTTATAAGGGTATTCCGACAGCACTTATCTGGATCGGATTCATCCTCGGCCTGTTCGCTTACATTACAACAAAGACCACACTCGGCCGTAACCTCTACGCCGTAGGCGGTAACGAGAAGGCAACAAGACTTTCCGGTATCAACACCAAGATGGTCATGTTCAAGGCATACACACTGATGGGTCTCCTCGCAGGCTTTGCAGGTGTCCTGAACATCGCACGTTTCGTTGGTGCACAGCCTACATACGGACAGGGCTATGAGATGGACGCTATCGCAGCATGCTTCATCGGCGGCGCTTCCGCATACGGCGGAACCGGTTCGATCGGAGGCGTCATCATCGGCGCTCTCATGATGGGTGTCATCAACCAGGGCATGGACATCATGGGTACAAGTTCCAACTATAAGCTGGTCGTAAAGGGCCTCGTATTACTGCTCGCAGTCTTCTTCGACGTAATCATGAAGATGCGTAAGAAGGGAGGAGCAAAGGCATGAATAATTTCAGCATAAAGAATGTTCTGAAGAAGAACACGATGATCATCGTAATGTTCGTCGTCTACATCTTCTTCGTAATAATGACAAACGGTGTTATCTTCACCGAATCACAGTTTACTTCTCTCATAACACAGAATGCTTATGTATTCGTCCTCGGCGCAGGCATGCTGATGTGTATGCTTACCGGTGGTAACATCGACCTTTCAGTCGGTTCATTCGTCTGTCTCGTCGGTGCGCTCGCAGGCGTTGTCTCCGTACTCCATCTGGTAAACACACCTCTGACACTCCTCATCCTTATCGGCGTTGGTGTTATCTATGGTGTTATCCTCGGATACCTCATCGCATTCCTGCACATACCTCCGTGGATCGCAACACTTGCAGGTTACCTCGCATTCCGCGGTGCCGGCACAGAGATCCTCACATCGGTATCAACGACCAGTGCTATCTCGAACTTCCCTGAGGACTTCCTCGCGATCTTCTCCGGCAGAGTTCTCGAGACACCCGCAGGCACACTGAATATCCCCTGCCTCATCTTCGGCATTATCTGCATTGCTCTCGTAGCAGTCCTTAACTTCACATCAAGAGCAGGTAAGGTCAAGAAGGGTTACGAGGCTGAGCCTATGGGATACGTAATCGGTAAAACGATCCTCGAGGCTGCTGTCATCGGACTTGTTACCTACAAGATCGCTATGGACGGCGGTATCCCGACAGTTCTTATCTGGGTCGTTGCCATCATGGTCTTCTACAACTTCATCTGTGAGAAGACAGTCATCGGACGTCACTTCATGACAGTCGGCGGCAACGCAGAGACAGCACGTCTTTCCGGTATCAACAACAAGATCGTCATGTTCGTGGCCTACCTCAACATGTCAGTCCTTACGGTTATCGCTTCGCTGATGGTTACTGCAAGATTCAAGGCAGCTAACTCATTCGCAGGTCAGAACTTCGAGATGGATGCGATATCCGCTTGTATCGTCGGCGGCGTATCCGCATACGGCGGTGCAGGTACGGTTTTCGGAATGGCAATCGGTGCTACGCTCATCGGTATCATCAACCTCGGAATGTCACTCATGGGTCTCGACCAGAACTGGCAGAAGGTTGTTAAGGGCGGCGTCCTCCTCGCAGCAGTTGTCTTCGACATCTGGACAAAGAAGAACAGCGGCAAGAAGGACAGCAAGAAGAGCAGCGCAAAGAAGGCTGCTAAGTAATAAGCTTTTTCATAACCACTCCAAAGGTTTTGCCGGCCGGGGGAAAGAGATTTCCTCCGGACGGTTTTTTATCGGAGATATTCCGTTATAATGGAGTTGGAAGTATGGACATGCATGCAGTAGCAAGGAGAAATGTATGGCAGAGATAACATTGACAGTTGATAATTTCGAGCAGGAAGTAATACAGTCTGAACTACCCGTGCTGGTGGATTTCTGGGCAACCTGGTGCGGTCCGTGCCGCATGGTGGGTCCCGTTGTATCCGAGATAGCAGAGGAGTACGAGGGCAAGGTGAAGGTCGGCAAGGTCGATGTAGATGAAGAAGGCGAACTTGCCGAGAAGTACGGTGTGCAGAGCATTCCGACGCTTATCTTCTTCAAGAACGGCGAGGAAGTATCAAGGCAGGTAGGGTTCGCACCCAAAGCAAAGCTTGAGCAGATGTTCGAGTAAATCCGGAACGCAAAAAAGGATTCAAGGACTGCCTCAGATGCGGGCAGTCCTTTTTATTAGTGAAGTCTGCGCGTATTTGTGGTACAATCTTGCAATCTGCGCAGCGGTTCTGCGCATAAAGCTCTAGAGGAGGTTTTTGACAATGGAAAGAGAAGAAGTTTTGAAAGTGTACCGCCACTCGCTGGCACACATCCTGGCTAAGGCCGTGATCGAGATCTACGGCAAGGAGACACAGTATGCGATCGGTCCTGAGATCGAGGACGGCTGCTACTACGATTTTGTTCTCCCCAGAACAGTTACAGAAGACGATTTCAAGACAATTGAAGACAAGATGCACGAGATCATCAAGCGCAGGGAAGACTGGAAGCGCGATGTTATCTCGAGAGATCAGGCACTGGACCTTTTTAAGGATCAGAAGTTCAAGACTGAGCTTATTCAGGACCTGCCTGAAGATGAGGTCATATCCATCTACTACACAGGTGAAGACTATGTCGATCTGTGCCGCGGACCTCATGTTGATAATTCACAGGAACTCATGAGCGCTGCGTTCAAGATCAAGAGCGTATCCGGCGCTTACTGGAGAGGCGATGAGAAGAGAGACCAGCTACAGAGAATCTATCTGTTCGCGTTCCCTTCCAAGGACGAGCTCAAGGCTCACCTTGCATGGCTCAAGGAAGCTCAGGAAAGAGACCACAAGAAGATCGGCACACAGCTCGATCTGTTCATGTTCCGTGAGACAGCTCCGGGCATGGCTTATTGGCTTCCGAGGGGATGGATCCTCTATCAGGAACTGCTCAAGTACTCAAGAGAGATCCAGCTCAGACACGGATATCAGGAGATCTCCGCACCTCTTATCAACAACAAGAAGCTCTGGCTGATCTCAGGCCACTGGGCACACTATGTAAACAACATGTTCATCGTACCCGGCGTATCAAAGGATACAAACGCCGAGGATGCGGTAACTTCCGACAATACATGCTCCTGCTATTCCATCGAGGCAGAGGACACAATGGCTGCAAAGCCGATGAACTGCCCGAACGCTATGATGGAGTACAAGCGCACGATGCACTCCTATAAGGAGCTGCCTATCAGATACAGCGAGTATGACGTTCTTCACCGCAAGGAGAAGTCCGGTCAGATGAACGGTCTGTTCAGAGTTCAGGAGTTCCGCCAGGACGATGACCACACATTCGTTACACCCGACCAGATCAAGGACGAGATCAACGACGTAATCGCTATCGCAGACGAGATCTACAAGACATTCGGAATCACATACCGTGCAGAGTTCTCGACAAGACCTGACGACTACATGGGCGACATCGAGTCCTGGAATTCCGCTGAGGCTTCCCTCAAGGAGATCCTCGACGAGAAGTACGGCGCAGAAGGTTACGAGGTCAACGAAGGAGACGGTGCGTTCTACGGACCTAAGATCGACCTTCAGATCAAGGACGCATTAGGCCGTGAGTGGCAGTGCGGTACCGTACAGCTCGACTTCCAGCTGCCTCATAACTTCGAACTGACATATGCCGACAAGGACGGCGTTCAGAAGATGCCGATCGTTATCCACAGAGCGATCTTCGGTTCGTTCGAGCGTTTCATCGGAATCATCACAGAGCACTTCAAGGGCGCATTCCCGTTCTGGCTCAACCCTTATCAGGTTGCAGTCGTTCCGATCAGGACAGAGCACAACGAATATGCCGAGAAGGTTCAGGAGACTCTCATCAAAGCAGGCATCAGAGTCGAAGCTGACTATACTGACGTCAACATGAGAGACAAGATCAAGAAGTTCAAGCAGATGAAGGATCCGTACATCCTCGTCGTCGGCGACAAGGAAGCTGCAGAGAACACTGTCTCCGTTAACTTCAGAGGCTCCAACAAACAGCAGCAGGGCGTACCTCTCGACAAGTTCGTTCAGGTATGCACCGAGCTTAACGCAAACCGCACACTGGAACTCCCTCAGGAATTCTGATCATCGCGAAATCAAGCACCTTACGCCCCGGGTCATCCCGGGGTGTTTTTTATGCCGCCTGTGCGCACCGAACATATCAAAAACATGTTATAATTTATCTCGGAATTCCTGTAAGGGACAGGAAATGGGATAGATTATAGGAGGGAATAATTATGGGCAGAGGCGGAGGACATTCCGGCGGCCATCACAGCAGCCACCATTCAAGCAGCCATTCACACCACTCATCACATCATTATTCGGGCGGATCACGTTCGAGCGGAAGAAGCTATCATTCTTCCGGCAGCTACGGAAGGTCACATCACTCACGTAATTACAGGAGCGGCGGCAGCGGCGGATCAGGCGGCTGTAGCGGCGGGTGCGGAACGCTGTTCTCGTTACTTCTCATCTTCGTCATGGTCGGAGTATTCGGCTACATTAAGACGGGCAAGATCCCGTTGGCAGACGAGCTCGGCTTCGGCATAGAGCGCTCCACGATCGCAAGGGAGATGCTCCCGGCTGATGACTGCGATCCGATCGATACATGGTATCAGGATGACTGGGGCACATGGATCACCGAAGATTCAAGCGAAGAGCAGGCACTCATTGACGGTCTCGAGTATTTCTATGAGAAGACCGGCGTTCAGCCGTATCTCTGGATCACGGGAGAAGAGGTAGGCGCAGAGTATCAGTCGGAGGGCAGCCTCGAGGATTGGGCGGAAGAGCAGTACGTGGAACTTTTCGGCGAGGATGAAGGGCATCTGCTCATCGTGTTCAGAGAGTACCCGGATGAGTCCGGAGACTATATCTGCACGGTAACTCCCGGTTATAACGCGAGCACGGTGGTCATGGATGATCAGGCCAGAGAGATCCTGCTTGATTACATCGACTATTACTATGAGAAGACTGAGTATGACGAAGGCGAGTTCTTCGAGATGGCCCTGAAGAAGGCTGCGGAACGCATTATGACGAAGCAGCTGTCGAACAGGGAGATATTAACAATAATATCGGTCGTAGTCATGGCCGCGATAGTCATAGTAATTATCGTTAATGTCAGGAAGAAGCGTAAGATCGCCGTTGCCAAGGAGCAGACAAGGCAGAAGGAAGAGGAGGCAAGACAGGCACAGGCCGAAGCCGTGCAGGCGCAGGCTGAAGCCGAGACCGCCAAGACGGAGTTCGCTCATCAGGTCTATAATGACGAGCTCGAGAAGCAGTATGTCGGCGTTGTATGTCCCAGCTGCGGAGCTTCCGGCAACAAGATCAGGCTCGGAACCGTAGGTTACTGCCAGTACTGCGGAACTGCGATCAAGGCTGTCGGAGCCGAGGGAAGCGTGGCGCAGGCGGCTGATCCCGGGGAAGTCGCGCAGGCTCAGCAGGCAATGCAGGCTCAGGAAGATTTCCTGGCACAGCAACAGATTCCTTCTGTTCCGCCGGTTCAGGAGGTTCCCGGGGCACCGGAAGATCCTGAGATTCCCGGCCCCGGACCCCGTTCGGATTACGAAGATATGTAAAAAACGCACATTTTTCTGTGCGAAAGTTGGCAAATTATACCTTATGGCGGGCTTTTCGCTTTGAAATTTCAGTTAATTTCAATAGGAGAGCCCGCCTTTATAATCTGCTTTTTCTTGCTATCATTTATAGTGCATTAACAAGGGGGTTAAAGCTTATGTATAAACAGGAAGGCACCAAAGTAGCTATTATCGGTGCAGGCGCAGTCGGATCCACCACTGCTTTCGCAATCGCAATGCAACAGATCTGCTCAGAACTCGTACTCATTGACGTTAACAGGGACAAGGCAGAGGGCGAAGCTCTCGATATCAGCCACGGACTTCCGTTCCTTGGTGATATGTACATCCATGCCGGAGATTATGATTCGGTAAAGGATGCAGACTGCATCATTATTACGGCAGGCATTCCGCGTAAGGAAGGCGAGACAAGACTTGATCTTGCAAAGAAGAACATCAAGCTTGCACACACGATCACAGACAGCATCATGGAGCACTACAACAAGGGTGTCATCATGGTCATCTCCAATCCCTGTGATCTCGTTACACATAAGGTACAGGAGTGGTCCGGCCTTCCTTCCGGCAAGGTAATCGGTTCCGGTACAAACCTTGACTCCGCACGTTTCAGAGTCCTCATCTCCAGAAAGCTCGGCGTAGACGTACGTAATGTTCACGGCTACATCATGGGCGAGCACGGTGAGACACAGTTCCCCGTTTGGAGCCACACACACGTTGCAGGTATGGACATCGACGAGTATGCAGAAGCAGTAGGCGTACCTTTCGGTGATGACGTTAAGGCTGAGATCGCTCAGGCAACAAAGTCATCCGGCGCTGAGATCATCAAGCGTAAGGGTGCTACATTCAACGGTATCGCCATCAGCGCTACAACACTTCTCAGAAGCATCCTTGAAGATGAACACACAGTAAGAACAGTTGCCGCAAGACTTAACGGTGAATACGGTATGTCCGGCGTTACACTCGACGTTCCTGCGCTCATCGGTGCAAACGGTATCGACAAGATCGTTGACATGAGACTTACACCCGAGGAATTCGAGCTTCTCAAGAAGTCCGAGGCAAACATGCGCGAGGCTATCGCATCCGTAGAGGGAATGTAATCACTCTTCTAAAAAACTAGACAGAATAAGGGTCTGCTCAGATGAGCGGACCTTTTTTGTTATAATTAATCAATATGGGCAGCATTGGTACAAAAGGTAAGGATTTTCGAGACAGAGCACAAGGCTTTGCCGTGTGTTTTGTTGCCATCCTGATAATGTACATACTTACCGGCATGAACGTCGCCTATATGGAAGAGATCCATTTCGCGGCACTTATGGCGATATTTACGACAGGCTGTGCGTATTATGTGACCAGCGCGTTTATCGACAAGCCCAAGAAGTATTTCTCTTTGCTTTCCGTGATACCTGCCTTTGTCATCTATCTTTTGATATTCAAAGCGGCATTCGAACAGGCAGGAAGAGACTTCGTAAAACAGCTTCCGGCCACCGAAGGCATCGTGATGTGGGCAGGTCTTGGAACGATCGCCGTATCGGTGTTGGCACTTGTTATCGGACACAGGTTTACTTCCAAAGATCTTCTTACGGTTGCCATCTGGCTGGGATTCCACATGAGAACCGTTTTGGTCCTGTTTACGCCGGTCATCTACTATCAGCATGATGTCTCGCTGTTTACCGTTTTCGAAGGCGAGTATCACGATGATTACATCATGTATATCTACGAGAATCTCGCGCTCCCGAACTTTGATATAAGGAATTACGGACAGTTCTATCACCCGCCGCTTCATTACCTTGTATCCGCGATATTCCTTAAGATCCACAATGCGCTTCCGTTCCGTTTTGCCGAAGACTTCAACGGACTGAAGTTCCTTCCCATGTTATCGACTTCTTTTATCGTTCTGTTTATAAAGAAGATATTGGAATACTTTAAGATCAATGGCAAAGCCATCGCCGTATCGATGCTGATGGTCGTCTTCTGCCCGCAGATGATCTTCCTTTCAAGCCAGGTCAACAATGATGCGCTCGCACTGATGCTCTTTGTTGCGTCGTTCTACCTGGCTCTCCAATGGTATTCCGATCCGGATATAACAAAGATCCTGCTCATTGCCCTTTCTATCGGCTGTGCCATGATGACAAAGCTCTCGATGGGATTTGTTGCTTTGCCTGTAGCATGGCTGTTTGCAGTAAGACTTGTAAGAACCGTCAAAGATGCAAGAGCAAAGAAAGACAGGCGTGCAGGGAACAGGCTGAAGGGTCTGATAAAGCAGTTTGCGGCTTTTGCGGCCATCGTATTCCCGCTCGGATTATGGTTCCCGATCCGCAATAACATATTGTTCGGCACACCGCTGACATATGTCACGGAGATAGATTCATCATCACATCAGGATGTCTGGATGTATTCGGTCTGGCAGAGACTGTTCTTCCCTTCAAAAGAGCTGATACTGGAGCCTTTCATCAGCGAGGGCGACTACAACATCTTCCTTAATCTGATCAAGACGGGTTTGTTCGATGAGCGCCGTTACTGGAACATCTATCTGACAAACGTCGGCCGCATCATGATGCTGTTTGCTTTTATCCTGATCATCTCGGTTATAGCATGTGCGTTCATAAGCAGCCGCGGTCATATGGCGATATCCGGCAAGAACAAGTACAGACCTGAATACGTCGCGTTATGGATATTGGCTTTAACACTTGTAGGAATGGAATACATCTTTTGTTTCAGATATCCGGTTGTTTGTTCGCAGGCTTTCAGATATATCGCTCCCGTCCTCATACCGGCTGCGGTCTGGATCGGAAGTCTCATAAAGGCAAGCGATGAGAAGAAAGACAACAAACCTCTGAGAATATTCTCTGTTACGATCATCTCGGCCGTAGGTCTTTTTGCCCTGTCTGTCATACTGTTCTACGGACCGTCCATACAGTATTACTATATCTGGGACCTCATAGTTGCCGCATTTGAAACGAGCAAAGTTATTATATAATTAGCCATTATAAAAACACGGGGATTTTTATCATGCACAGATCAGTATTGAAGAAAACGGTTACAGGTCTTCTTACGGCGATGGTCTTCGCCTGTGGCAGCCTGACATTCCTGCCCGCGGCAAAGGCATCTGCCGATACGGCATCGCTCTTTACGCTGTCCGGAAGCGCTCATGTGCAGGACACCGGTGATGTGGGAGCAGAGCAGGACGAGACCGGACTTCTTAAGCTCGGCACGGAAGGCCAGGCTAAGCGTCTCGAAGCCATAACGATCAACTTTACCAACAATTCAGGCATCGAGGGATCTCTCGAATACCGCGTCCATGTTCAGGATATCGGCTGGCAGGATTGGATCGGTGCAGGCAGCATGGCAGGCACCGAAGGCTTGTCCAAGCGTCTCGAGGGCATCGAGATAAGGCTTACGGGCGCGCTTGCCGATACATATGCAGTCGAGTATTCCGCACACATCCAGGACTACGGCGATGCACAGGGAAATGTCTATGACGGTGCGCTTGCAGGCACGACCGGTGAATCCAAGCGTGTCGAGGAGATCCGCGTAAAGATCGTTGAGAGAGCAGCGTATTCCACGATGGGTGTGTCATACCGCACTCACGTCCAGGATCAGGGCTGGGAGAACACATGGTCATATGACGGAAGCCCTTCCGGCACGACGGGAAAGTCCAGAAGACTTGAGGGCATCACGATCTCACTTACCGGCGCACAGTACAGTGGCGGCATCAAATACAACACGCACGTTCAGGATTACGGCTGGCTTACCACTACGGCAAAGGACGGCGAGATGAGCGGCACACAGGGACAGTCCAAGCGCCTTGAAGCCATTACGATCGAACTTACCGGTGACGTTGCCAACTACTATGACGTTTACTACCGTGTTCATGCACAGGACATCGGATGGATGGGCTGGGCAAAGAACGGCGAGAACGCAGGTACTGCAGGCGGAGGCAAGAGGCTTGAATCGATCCAGATCGTCCTCGTTGCCAAGGGCTCCGGCAATCCCGGCAGCGTATCCGGAATCGACAGTGTCTACACAACAGCATACAAGGATGTTCTTCCCAACAGGTACCAGTTCTTCGATTTCAAGAACAATTACCAGAAGAACGGTGCGATGGTAGGCATGGACATCTCCGCATGGCAGGGCGATATCGACTGGAATGCATTGAAGAACGCAGGCGTTGAGTTTGTCATCATCCGTCTTGCAAGGTGTTCTTCCGAGAATACGGAGATGGCTTTCGATACTAAGTTCCTGCAGAACTATCAGGGTGCAAAGAGCGTAGGCATTCTCGTGGGTGCGTATTATTACTGCACCCGCGGCAATCCGGATCAGGTTCGTGCCGATGTTAATGCCATCTGCGACTTCCTTGATCAGAACCAGATCGCGCTCGATTTCCCGCTTGCATTGGACTGGGAAGAGTACAGCACTATGCCGCAGAGAGGCATCCCGGATGTTAATGCGCTGAACGAGCTCTGGAAGGCTTATATCGACGAGATGGGCAAGCGCGGCAGAGATGTCATGATCTACTCGAGCAAGTGGTATCTTGAGAACTGGTGGGATGAATGCGGCAAGATGGTCTGGCTTGCAAACTGGACTCCGCAGACAACCTATAAGGGCCAGTACTATTTCTGGCAGGTCACATCGACCGGAGAGTGCGACGGCATTAAGGGCGTTGTCGATCTTGATGTCTACTACCCGATGGGCCACGACGCATATTCCGGCTGATACAGGCTCTCGAAACAGCAAACAATGGGGTCCGCCACATAAAGCGGGCCCTTTTTACTGCACAAAAACCTTAAATGCCTAAAATATGCCACGGATTTTAAAGCACATTCTTTCGCGCGCGTTATAATATAATGCGGCTCAAGAAGAGTAAGGAATGGGATAGATATGCTGCAGATAAGAAACATTCACAAGGAATACAAGACCGGAAGCCTGGTCCAGCGTGCGCTGGATGATGTGTCGCTGAATCTCAGGGACAATGAGTTCGTCGCCATTCTCGGACCTTCCGGTTCAGGTAAGACAACGCTTCTCAACATCATCGGCGGTCTCGACCGCTATGATACGGGTGACCTCATCATCAACGGGGTATCCACAAAGAAATACAAAGACCGCGATTGGGACTCCTACCGTAACCATACGGTAGGTTTTGTTTTTCAAAGCTACAACCTGATACCGCACCAGACGCTTCTGGCGAACGTCGAGCTC
>JAILMZ010000085.1 GCA_024692105.1 Saccharofermentans sp. | reverse complement strand
AACAACTTTTTGATTATAATACATTTTATTAAGTTGTTTCAATTGACGGCGGAAGCGGGAGGAACCCCACAAATGCTCATAAGCCTTATAGTTCCGTGTTATAACGAGGAAGAATCCCTTCCCCATCTTTACAATGCCCTGTGCGAAGTAAGAGATTCCGAAGATTGCAGGGATAAGACCTTTGAATTCATCTTCGTTAATGACGGAAGCTCGGATAAGACGGCTGAGCTGATCAGGGAGTATGCTTCTTCCGACCCCTGCGTAAGATATGTAATGTTTTCTAGGAATTTCGGCAAGGAATCCGCGATGTATGCCGGCCTGCAGAAGGCTAAGGGCGATTACGTCGCGATAATGGATGCCGATATGCAGGACCCGCCTTCCCTGACCCCAGACATGATCAGGTCCCTTGATGCCGATGAATGCGACATCGTGGCGGCAAGACGTGTTACCCGCGAGGGCGAGCCCAAGATAAGGAGCTTTTTCGCGCGCGCCTTCTACCGCCTTATCAACAGGATGTGCGATGTGGAGATCGCAGACGGTGCCAGAGACTTCAGGCTTATGAGAAGATCCGTAGTCGATGCCATCCTGAAGGTCACCGAGCGTCAGCGCTTCTCGAAGGGTATCTTTGCCTGGGTAGGGTTCAGGACCAAGTGGATCGAGCATGTCAACACACCGCGTGTTGCCGGCGAGACAAAGTGGAGCTTCTGGAAGCTTTTCCGTTATGCGATAGACGGTATCGTGGCCTTCACCATTGCACCTTTAAGACTTGCTTCCATCGCCGGGTTCATATGTGCCGCGGCAGGCTTTATCTACATGATCTATTACTTTATCCGTGCGATCATCCTTCAGATCTACAACGAAGTACCGGGTTATCCGTCCTTGCTGTGCTTTATCCTCTTTATCGGCGGCCTGATCCTGATGGCACTGGGTCTTATCGGAGAATACGTCGGCAGGACCTACATAGAGACCAAGGCAAGGCCGATATACATCGCATCAGAAGAGAGTGAAGAAGAGAAGTCCTGACTTCTCTTTTTTTTATCTCCAGAACAGGAAAAAGTCTTCCGTCCTCTCCAGGATATCAGGATAGATCAACTGCAGGTTGCTGTTGTACAGCGGCAGGTATGACAGGAATATCAGCACCGGAGTCACGATAAGCGCTGCCATAATTATCCCGTACAGAGTCTTGCGTCCCGAGGGCACGGAGAGTGTTCTCATGAAGACAACACCGGTCATCATCGCGAGAATGAACGCAAAGTCTGCCGTGTATCTTACGGCTGTTCCGCCGCGGCAGAAATCGAACCAGGCTATGACGAAGGTGATGAACAGCGTGATGAGAGCATACGCACTGAACTCTATCCTTGCAGCTCTTCCGGGATGACCTTTCCGTGCAAATGTAAGTGTGCCCCACATAAGCAGCAGTCCGGCAAGGAATAACGGGATGTTCATTATGCCTGCATTGAGTTCGATGTTCCTGAAGACCTCATAGTTATCGATCGGATACGCGATCATCTTGAAGAACGGGAATGTCGGAGACATGCTGTACGGCTGGAAGAAGTAGTAGAAGACCGATGCGGGCAAAAGCTTGATGTCGACCTTAAGCGAACTGATGTTGCTGATCGTCAGCTGATAGTTCTCTCCAAAGTCAAACGGGCTGCCGAACCTGAAATTGTTATAAGCCAGCATCATGATTATGCCTGCGATGACCGGCAGAGCAAAAGCCGAGGCCTTAACCGCTTTGTTCCCGACGGTGTACTTCTTTTCCGTGAGCACCCTCATGAACGCAGGAAGCAACACCGCCGCACCCATCGCCGTAACGGGCCTCGAACCTGCGCAAAGTGCAAGTGACAATCCCGACAGCGCATAGAGGACCACTGCCGTCTTATCCTTCTTTGCCGACACAGCCGTAAAACCGAGAAATACCGCGAACCCGAGGAACGCCAGCGCACAGAGGGCCGGAAGATAGTATTGCATCGGATAGAGCATCTCGTAGAACATATGGCTCGAGATGCAGACGACAGGTATCGACAGCAGATACGGCAACAGTTTCTTGCGCCTGATGTATCTTTGGGCTGTCGCGAGATAACCGAAGATTATGCCCGTCGCAGCCAGGGTTCCCGCCAGGCTGAGAGCCAGATTATATGAAGGTACGCAGCGGGTAATGAACCAGAACGGGAAGTAGAAGATCAATACCGGAGCCGCACCGAAATAGCAGTAATAGTGACCGTCACGATAAGCATAATCCCAAC
>JAILMZ010000022.1 GCA_024692105.1 Saccharofermentans sp. | reverse complement strand
GATTACTACCTGATGCACCACATGACCGACTACGCGCAGTGGGAGCGTCTCGCAGGTCTCGGGATCGTCGAGTGGATGAAGGAGAAAAAGGAAGCCGGGGTGGTAAAGCATTTCGGGTTCTCGTTCCACGGCAACACGGAGATGTTCCTGAAGATCCTGAACGCGTACGACTGGGAGCTTTGCCTGGTGCAGTATAACTACATGGATGAGTTCGCACAGGCGGGCAGGGCAGGCGTCGAAGCAGCGGCGGCAAAGGGCATCCCCGTACTGATAATGGAGCCCTTAAGAGGCGGCAAGCTCGTGGACCTTCTTCCCGAGCGTGCACGAAAAGAGATCGCAGAGGACAGGAACGGCTGGACACCTGCAGAGTGGGCCTTCCGCTGGCTCTGGAACCAGGAGACGGTCACATGCGTTCTCTCCGGAATGAACTCGATACAGATGATAGAGGAGAACTGCAATACTGCTTCCGTTGCAGAGGCGGGCTCCTTCGGCGAGCACGAGCTCGAGATGATAGACAGGATCAAGGCCATCATCAACGAAAACATGAAGGTCAACTGCACCGGCTGCCGTTACTGCATGCCGTGTCCCAAGGGCATAGATATCCCGGGAATATTCTCCTGCTACAATCATATGGCTTCCGAAGGCAAGAGTTCGGGCAGGAAGGAATACTTCCAGACGATAGCCCTGCGCGCCGACAGTGCAGATGCCTCGCAGTGCATCAAGTGCGGCAAGTGTGAGCAGCACTGCCCGCAGTCCATACCGATAAGAGAGAAGATACAGGAGGCAGACAAGGCATTAAGGCCTCTGCCTTACAAAGCGGCATATTCCATCGCACGCAAGTACATGATCAAAAAGTAAGAAGGCCAAGACCCGCCGGAGAAGTAAACATAGGCCAGTATTGCATAATGAACAATAGTGTGTTATAACCAATACTGACAGCAACCAAACTGTTATCATTCGGAAACGGGGGAATAACGATGAACAACCAACTCAAGAAAGGCGTTCTCGATTTGTGTGTTCTTGCATTCCTGGATAAGGGAGACAGTTACGGTTACGATCTCGCAGACTCACTTACCAAGAAGGTTCAGGTCGCGGACGGCACCGTATATCCGATCTTAAGAAAACTAGCTTCTGACGGATGCGTCGAGACTTACCTCAAGGAATCACAGAACGGCCCGCCGCGTAAGTACTATCATCTGACCGATACAGGCCGTGACAGGCTTAAGTCGGATCGCGCGGAATGGGAAGGGTTCGCAAAAGCAGTAGATGATATTTTGAGTAACAAACAGGGGGACACTAAGGATGAATAAAAAGGAATATCTGGATTTGCTCGCCAAAGAGCTTAATTCCATGTCCTACGGGGATGTAAAAGATATCCTTGATGATATGGAAGCTCATTTCGCAGAGGGAGTGGAAGCCGGAAAGACCGAAGAGCAGATAGCCGAAGGTCTTGGTGATCCCGTTAAGCTCGCGAATGAGTTCAAGGACGGCAACAGCCTTTCTGCTGTCATGAAGAAGAAGGCAGCACCTGCCGACAACGCAAACAAGACAGCAGACCCGGTAGGCGTACTGCTCGTCGTGCTCCTGGCTATACTCGTGGCGATCCCGCTCGCAATAGTCATCGCATGCATCCTTGTCTGCCTGCTCATCATTCTCGTGCTGGCATTCACCGCGGCAGTATATCTCATCGTGGCAGCAGTCATCGGCACATTCGGCACATTCCTGCCGTCAGCCATTCTTCTTGCAGTAACTCTGCTGTTCGCATGCATCTTCCTGTTTGCAGTAACTTTCCTCGGCACGAAATATTTCTGCAAGGGCATCGGTGCTTACATCAACTGGAACAAGACGATCTGGTATAAAGGAGTGGGGGTGTAAACATGTCTAAGTCAAAAGCAAAAGGTGATCTCAAACTTCTTATTACCGGCGTCGTATCGCTCATCCTTGCGATCGTATTTGCGATAATCACGGCAGCAACATTTGCCGTCCAGCTCGCACAGAAGGCAGGAGAGACCGACTGGAACGCCATGTGGAAACAGGTCGAGTCAGGTTTCAACAATGTGGTCGACGACGTCGAATTGGATTAAGACTTAATCTTAAGAGGGATATCTTTGAGAAGGAAAAACGCCTTGCTGTAGAGCAGGGCGTTTTTCTTATTTGCTTGTTTGTAAAAGTATCAGCCGAGTTCGGGATCCCAGTGCAGGTCTTCCTGCTCGTGCATCCATTTCTCGAGAGCCTCGGTCATCTTGTGCGCATCGTTGTCGTAGTCCTTGCCGTAGAGAGGCTCGCCTACGTAGATCCTGATCTTCTTTCTCTTAAGACCGTCAAGCGGATGAGGGTGCTTTGAAGTTCTCGGCCAGATCTGGTAAGCGCCTGCGATGTAGACGGGTACCATGGGTACGTTTGCCTTGATGGCAAGGTATGCCGCGCCGTCCTTCATCTCTGCGAGCTTGCCAGTGTGGGATCTTGTGCCCTCGGGGAATACGAAACAGATGTTGCCTTTCTCGATCTCTTTCTTTGCCTTGATGAGGCCTCTTACGGGGTTGCCGTAACGGTCTACGGCGATACCTCTTCCGACTCTCATGATGAGGCGGCCTAAGCTGCCGTGGTCTGTCTCAAGGTCAGATGCTGCAAGGCAGCACATCCACTTGAAGTGACCCTTAGGCAGATAGTCGATGATAAGAACTCCGTCCGGATAGCTCTGGTGGTTAGATGCGACGACATAAGGGTTGTTTGCAGGGAAGTTCTCTCTGCCTATGCACTTCATGTCGCATGTCATGTGGGTGAGGAGCAGGAATATGTTCTTTGCCACAACATCAAAGAATCCTCTTTTGGTAGGATACTTCTCGTCAAGATGCTTGTGGTGATCTGCGCGCGATGTCTTCTTCTCGGGAGCCGGTGCCGCTTTCTCGGCGGTCTGCTTTATCTCCTCTGTATCGTTTCCTTCAGACATGACATAACCTCATAAATAGTTTTAACGCGTCTAATATACCCCATAAGTATATTATTTGCTAATAGTGCAATTGCACCTTAATTATTATAATAATGGCGGATTTATTGTAAAATGTTCGGCAAGTGTGTTATATTTGCTATTGCGTCTGCGGATAACGCACACGCACACGGAGGATATTTATGACCCCAGTTACGGGTACCGCTATATTTGAAGCAGAGAAGTTCACGGATATCAGGGATCTTGTCACCAAGACCTGCGATAAGTTTCCTGAACTTGACGCTTTCGTATTCAGAAGATCTCCCAAGCTCAGCGAGATCCACAAGACTTTCTATGAATACGGACAGGACATCAAGGGCCTGGCTACATATATCCTTAACAGTGATTACGCAGGCGGAAGGTTTGCCGTCGTAGGCGAGAATGCTTACGAGTGGTTCGTATCTTACAATGCGATATTGTCATCTTCCTCCGTCGGCGTTCCTTTGGACAGGATGCTCCCCGAAGACGAGCTCATCCAGCTCCTTTTAAGATCCAGGAGCCGCGTTATCTTCTACCATCACAAGCACCACAAGATGATGATGGACATCGCAGCGAAAGTGAAGTCCGGCGAGCTTGACCTCGCTCTCGAGAAGTTCGTTATCTTCTACAAGGACGGCCTCAAGGGCAAGACTGCAGACGATACATGGCCTGAAGATGACAGCCGTTTCTGCGACATCTACGACTGGATAGCAGAAGGTCTTAAGATCCGCGAAGCAGGCGATACCAAGTTCGAAGATGTACCCATCGATCCCAACGAGTCGAAGATCATCCTCTTCACGTCCGGTACGACATCCATGAGTAAGGGCGTACTCCTTACGCATAACAATATCTGCTCGAACGTCTATTCGATCTCGCAGACACTCGATGTAAGGAAAAGCGACAGGGCGTTCTCGATCCTCCCCCTGCATCACACTTTCGAGAACACGTGCGACTTCTTCATCCTGTCGTGCGGTGCGTGCATCTGCATGTGCGACGGATTAAAGTACATCGTAAAGAATATGGAGGAGTGGAAGCCGACGGTATGTATCTCGGTCCCGCTGCTCTTTGAGAATATCTATTCCAAGATCGAAGACGGCATCAAGGCATCCGGCAAGGAGAAGGTCATCATGGTCGCAAGACCGGTGACAAGATTCCTCAGACGCTGCGGCCTCGATGTAAGAAAAAATGTCTTTAAGGAAATCCTGGATAAGCTTGGCGGCAACTTCCGCATGATCGTCATCGGAGGCGCCGGCATCGACAAGAAATACATCGACGCATTTACGGACTTCGGTCTCGAGTTCTATATGGGTTACGGTCTTACCGAGACTTCGCCCGTTATCTCCGTTAACAGCGAGCTCTGCGATGTCCACGGTTCCGTCGGACGTCCGCTTCCGGGCATCACCGTAGCGATCGATGCCGAGGGCAAAGGTCCCAAGGCTGTAGGCGAGATCCTGACCAAGTCAGACTGCGTCATGAACGGTTACTACGAGAACGAGGAAGCAACAAAGGAAGCGATCGATTCCGACGGCTGGTTCCACACGGGCGACATGGGTTATATCGACAAGAAGGGCGCGATCCACATCACGGGCCGCGTTAAGTCCATGATCGTTCTTACCAACGGCAAGAAGGCTTTCCCCGAGGAGATCGAGGCTGTCTTAACAGAAATCAAGGGCATCAGCGAGGCTTTCGTCTGGGGCTATGCAAACGACAGACATGCGATCGACATCTGCGCGAAACTCCTCATCAACCGCAAGGCCATCGGTGCGGAACTCGGCCTTAAGACAGAGCCTGACGACAACCAGATCGAGACCTATCTCAACGACAAGATCCACGAGGCTAACCACACGATGCCTCACTATAAGAGTGTTCACCACTATGTCTTCACCGAAGAGGACATGATCAAGACAACGACGCTCAAGATCAAGCGTCCCAAGGAGCAGGCACATATCGAAGGCAAGCTTACCGAGTACGGCCGCACAATGGCTGAGATGAACGGCAAGAACTTCGACAAGATGATGAAAGCCTGATGGGAAGCCTCAGGATAGTAAGCCTGGATGGGCGCCCGGCCATCTGTGAATTCGAGTCAAAACGCGTAAAGAATATCAACGTCAGAGTTAGAGATGACGGTACTTTGTACTGCTCATATCCCAGGTATGTGTCGCAGGCGGAAGCGGAGAGGTTCGTATGTTCCGCAGCTGACTATCTTTCCAAGTCGATAGACAAGGTATTGGCAAGACAGGCATTGGCCGGAAGACCGGTCAAATACTGCGAAGGCGAGAGCATCAGGGTGTTAGGCCGCGATGTTACTCTGCATATACTGCAGGGAAAGACATGCTCGGTCGAGGTCATCGGAGGCGATGTTAATCTCATGGTAAAGGATCCTTCTGATGACAAGCAGATCAAGCGTACCTACGACAAGTGGCGCAGGAATTCCCTGAAACGCGTCGTGCTGATGTACTGCCATGATGTGTATCCGCATTTCGAGAGGCTCGGGGTAAAGTATCCCGAGAAGATAAGTTTCGGCGAGTACAAGTCTTTTTGGGGCGAGTGCGTGCCTTCCAAGTCCACGCTCAAGTTCAGCTTGAGGCTGTTCGAGCAGAAAGAAGATCTCATCGAATATGTCGTCGTCCACGAGTTCTCGCACTTCCTGGAACTTAACCATTCCCGAAGGTTCTGGGCGCAGGTGGAACGTGTGATCCCCGACTGGCGCGAACGCAGGAAAAGACTTAACGGCGGCCGCGAAGAATAGGTTATAATAGGTAGTATCCTTTTACCGGGGGTACGACTCATGTCTGAAAATACTCAGGACCGCTCGAAACTCAAATTCGACCTGTGGGAGCGCAAACTCCTCGACCTTTCCGCGCGTAACACTCTCCTCAACTGCAAGTTAAAAGGCAAGGCAGTACCGTTGCTCGTAACTTCATGCTGCGATGTTGAAGACTGCATCGCACAGGAGAAAGATTATGCGATAGTCCCAAGGACAGACGCGGGCGAGAATGAAGACAAGACACCCAAGATCCCGGATATAGAACTTGAATTTGCAAAGATTAGCGACACGGCCGCTTTTGCTGAAGTGCTCAGCAGCGCGATCGGTAACGGCAAGATATATTCACCGCTGACGGATGCTGAACTCGAAGGCAGGATGAAGGACCTCTACAGGAGTTCCAGAACTGCAATGGAAGAAGACGGTGCAGGCACATTGTTCCTGGCATGCGGATTCCTCAAGTGGATCGGCGATGAGAAAAAGGAGACCTACTATGCACCCTTGATCCTGATACCGGTCGATCTCGTAAGAAAGTTCGGCGTCGGCAAGTATGTCATGCGCAAGAACGACGAAGACGTGCGCATGAATGTTACTATACTTGAGAAACTCAGACAGGACTTCGATATCATCATTCCCGAGCTCGAAGGCGAACTTCCCGCTGACAGCAACGGCGTTGACGTCAAAGGCGTCATCGAGACAGTAAAAGGTTCAGTGTCTGCCAAAGACGGATGGGAAGTCGTTGATGCTTGCGTGCTAGGAATGTTCTCTTTCTCGCAGTTTGTCATGTGGAACGACATGCACAGCCATAGGGAAGAGATAGCTTCGAACAAGATAGTAAAGAGCCTTCTCGAAGGCAAGCTCGCATGGGATTACGAAGATATGGAAAAGGCCGGCGAGGACTTCCGCGACGAAGGTTCCGTGTATCTTCCGATCTCTGCGGATGCTTCCCAGCTCTATGCGATAAAGCGTGCAGGTGACGGTGCGAGTTTCGTACTGCACGGCCCTCCGGGAACGGGCAAGTCACAGACGATCACATCGCTCATCGCGAACGCTCTTGCAAACGGCAAGACGGTGCTCTTCGCAGCAGAGAAGAAGGCGGCTTTGGATGTCGTATATTCAAGGCTCAGCAAGATAGGCATCGCGCCTTTCTGCCTCGAGCTTCATTCCAATAAGGTGCGTAAGGGTTATGTGTTGGATCAGCTCAAGGAAGCGACAGAGATAAGGCTCAAGGGCACGCCTTCCAGCGGTTATGACGCAGCACTTGCGGATATCACTGTGCGCAGGGAAGAACTCGATTCCTATATGACCGCATTGGGCGAGATGCAGGGCTGCGGCTACACGCTCTTCGAGATGCTGAACGTCTACGCCAAAAACCAGGATCAGGCAGATGTTACTTTGGACGAAGGCTTCGAAACAGACCTCACAAAAGATAAGATCACAGCCTGCGAGACTGCTCTGGGCGAACTCACTGCATCAGGCAAGGGCTTATCCGGAGTATTGGGATGCGTCAAGGCTACTGAATACAGCCAGGATACCAAGGTCCAATTGGCGCCTGAACTGGATGCTCTCGAGCAGTCGGCAGATAAACTGGATGCTTCGGTAAAGGCATTTACTGCGGCTTACCCCAAGCTCGGAAGCGGTGAAGATTTCGCGACGGTAAGAAGGATCTCTGATACTGTCGCAAAGTATACACAGGACAGAGCCGCGATTCTTAAAGACTGGGCGCCCGAGTTCCTCGCTTTGGACGGAGTGGCCAAGAAAGGCGAACTTGCTGCCGCACAATCCAAGATGGCGCTGTTCAGGAGCGGCGCGGTAGGCAAGGTCTACGACAGCATCAAGGCATACGACAAGAACGGATCGCACCGAAACGACCTTGGCGCGCAGTTAGATTTGCTCTGCTCATACCGCACCGAATACGAAGGCTACGGCTTTGAGGCATCTTCGCCCAAACTTTCTCCCGTAATGACGGAACTTCTTGCAAGTAAAGATGAATATGTAAAGGCATACGATGCGGTCAAGGCAAGACTCGGTCTGGAAGAAGATGCACTTGCAGACAGCGGCACGACATCCGCCGTAAAGGCTATGACAGCAGAGATCCGCGCGAACGAGGGTTCGATCCGATCAAAGACTATCTTCAACGCTTGCGCCGCCAGATGCGTCGAACTCAAGATCGCAGGCGTCGTAAAGGCATTCGAGGACGGCAGCTTGGGCGAAGATCAGCTTATCCCTGCATTCAGAAAGGCCTGGTCCAAGCTCCTGACCTGCAAGATCATAGATTCAAATACCGTGCTCAAGGGATTCTCGGGCAAGGTATTCGACGAGAAGGTCGCGCAGCTTTCCAAGGTCGCAGGCGACTTTGAGAAGATAACCAGAGAAGAGATATATCTCAAGATTGCGTCCAAACTTCCGGACCTGTCGATCGACAGTGCGGCATCTTCCGGCTTGGGCACGCTACAGCACGCTATCAAGAGCAGGGGAAGAGGCGTATCGATAAGATCGCTCCTGACCGGCATAGAAGATCTCATCCTCAAGATCACACCTTGCGTTCTCATGAGCCCGATGTCCGCGGCGCAGTTCATTGCTCCTTCCAAGGAACCGATGTTCGACCTGGTCGTTTTCGACGAGGCTAGCCAGCTGCCGACGTGTAAGGCTGTTGGTGTGCTTGCAAGAGGTAAGAACGCCGTTATCGTAGGTGACCCGAAACAGATGCCCCCGACGGCTTTCTTCAGGGAGCAGGTATTTGACGATGAGAATTTCGAGACGGAAGACCTCGAGAGCATACTGGACGACTGCCTTGCAGTATGCATGCCGCAGACGCACCTGCTCTGGCATTACAGAAGCCGCCACGAGAGCCTGATATCGTTCTCGAACAGATCGTTCTATGAGAGCAAACTCTATACATTCCCGTCCGCAGACGACCTGACATCGCACGTGACATACGTAAAGTGCGAAGGTTCGTTCGATTCCGGCAAGTCCAGGACCAACGAGAAAGAGGCAAGGCTCGTAACCGAAGAACTCGTAAAGTGCAGCAAGGATCCTGAGAAGTCCGCACTTACTTACGGCATCGTTACTTTCAACATTCAGCAGCAGGGCCTCATCGAAGACAAGATCGACGAGGAGTGCAGGAAGGATGCCGATTTCGAGAAATGGGCATTCGGCAGGGAAGAGCCTATCTTCATTAAGAACCTGGAGAACGTCCAGGGCGACGAGCGCGACGTGATATTGTTCTCAGTAGGATACGGACCTGACAGCGAAGGCAAGCTGTCGATGAATTTCGGACCGCTGAACAGAGACGGCGGATGGCGAAGGCTGAACGTAGCCGTAACGCGTTCCCGCTGCGAGATGAAAGTGTTCTCTTCTATAGACCCCGAGCAGCTCAGAGTTAATGAATCCACTCCGGACGGCGTAAAGGCGTTCAAGAGATTCCTCATGTATGCTTCCGGCAAGGAGACCTGGGATGCTGATCTGCAGGCTTCCGCGGCAGGAGAAGGCAACTCGCCTCTCATCGACAGGAGCGCGCAGTTCACGGGCATGGCAGAAGACATCTGCGCCCGTCTTAAGGAGAAGGGCTACGAGACCAAGCGCGGAGTCGGCAAGTCCGGCTTCAAGGTTGACATCGGAGTCGTATCCAAGGAAGAACCCGGCAAGTACTGCCTCGGCATCCTGATAGACGGTTCCGCGCCCGACAATGCGACAGCGACATCACGCGAGTTATCGCAGCCTTCCGTCCTCAAGGGACTCGGCTGGAATGTGGTCAGAGTATGGTCCGTCGAGTGGTGGGAAGATCCCGATGCCGTTATTGCAGAGTGCATAGATGCGATAGAGAATGTAAAGAAGGAGCCGGAACAGCCGGAGCCCGAGGCACCTGCAGAACCCGCTGAGACTGCAGAGGAAGAAATCCCCGTCACGGACTATAACGATCAGATAGCCCAGGAGCAGGCAGAAGCAGTTGACGAGACTGAGCCTCAGGCAGAAGAGCCTGCGGCAGATGAAGTTCCTGCAGTTCCCGCTGAGACAGCAGAAACAGCCGAGACTGAAGACGTAAAAAAAAAGACTGATTCCATAGCGGATGCCCCGGTGCCTTATCAGGTCTGGCCCTGCGCGCTCTCCGAGATGACCTCGGAGGAGTTCAGGAATGCCCTGAATACGCAGATGCTGAGCCAAGCCGTGCTGGAGATAGTCGAGCAGGAAGCCCCGATAAGCTTTGACATGCTTGTCGACCGTCTTTGCAACGCTTTCGGCATCAAGCGCAAGTCTCCGCAGATAATCGAGCGCTGCGAGTACCTGGTCAAATATTCCAAGATCCATAAGACCGCGCAGAATCTGGCTTTGCAACCGACCCCCGAGACCAAGAAGATATTCCTCTGGCGCCAGGCCGGGGACGAGAACGGTATCCAGGAGCATTTCAGGCAGCCTGCTGAAGGTGAGAAACCGAGGGATGCCCAGGACATCACGCTTCAGGAGGCTGCAAGGGCCGCGATCTATGTCTGCAAGACCCAGTACGGCATGCCCAGGGAAGAACTCGTCAAGCAGACTGCGTATGCCTTGGGTTTCAAGACATCCGGCGGATGGGCGTCTCTTCTGGCAACCGCAGGCATCGATTATGCCGTCCACGAAGGCGAGCTTTCCGAGACACCTCTCAAGATAGTTTGATTGACGCGTTTGTGAGATAACAGTTCTTAAGTAAAACACTGACAGTGGAAACTCATTACTCCTGGTCGGTCAGATCGAATATGCTGATCTGCTTGGAACCGGTTTTATTCTGATTATCCGTGGCCGAATCAGCAATGGTTCCTGTAGCAGCACCTGCGGCCTTTTTGCCGTTGTCATCCAACGGATATGCGCCCAATTCGATCAGGCGTTGATTGCCGGGATAGTTCTTGTTGTCCCACACGAAAACATAGGACCACTTGTGCTTCAGAGCTTCGGTCGCGCCCGCCCATGTTCCGCCTTTCTCAAGATCCGATCTGACAACGGCGGTCGCGGATGACTGGGCATAAATGAACTTGTTTCTTTCCATGGCTGCTGCCACAAAGGTGTTTTTTGACTTTTTTGCCAGAGGAGACACATGGCTTAACAGTAATAACTGCTTATTGATGATCATCCTTCTGTAGTCTTTATCCGTGATCTTGGTTTTGATGTTATCCGGAAGATACGCTATGACCTTTCCTCCAAGTCCGAGAGCGTGATCCATCGAAATGCTGTCGATCCCCTTGGCACCGCCGGAAACAATTCCAAATCCTGCAGAAATATTCTTTTCAACCATCATCTTTGTCCACGCGGCATCTTTATCTGCGATGGATCTCGAACCGACATACCCTGCATAATTGTACTGCAGGAGACTGCTGTCTCCACAGACATAAAGGAGCGGCGGGCAGAAGTCCTTCAGCTTTGAACGCAGCAACGGCGGAAAATCATCATCGAGGAAAGTTACGATCCGTATCCCCATGTTGTTCAATTTATCAAGTGCAAAAGCTATAGAGCCGCTTCTCCCCAGGAGTGTATTGACCCGGGCATCACCGCTATTGATCATTCCTTCGACTGAATCTCCGCATTTGTGATAGAGTTCCCAGAACTGAGCTCTTGTCAGGGGAGAATATGAGTCGTTGAATTCACTGCAAAGTATAGTAATGTATTCGTTATCCATAACTTATCTGATGCTCGTTTTTTATCACTACTGTTTATTGCTGCTGTCTGCCAGACAGAAGGGCATTACTTTTCCGGCACCATTCTTTTTAAGCAATGCTCCTGCGACGGTCAGTGTCCAACCTGAATCCACAAGATCATCTACCAGAATGATGTTTGCATTCTCCGGAACAGTTGCGCCGTCTTTGAACTTGATCTTTTGTGATGCGTTTTTGTATTGGTGATAGCTGTTCTCCATCTTCTTTTGTTGAGTGGTAACACTTGTTACATCGAGCAGCTCACTGTAGATCCAGCCTAACCTTGCAGCCAATCTCTGTGCAAAATCAGAGACTTTGGTATTACGTGCCGAAGGGATGTTCGTAATGATGGTGTAGCCTTCATTGGCGGTTATCTGAGTTAATACGCTTGCGGCTTTCTCGACAAGGGCATCCCTGAACGCATCTGCATGATACTTATCATAAGCAACCACCTCACCATAACCGGAATCGTTATACTTGGACAGAGCAATCCCTGCCTCGTTAGGCGAACTGATCACTGAATTCTCGTCAAACGGATTATCTTTGTCCAGCCACTTTTTCCTGGCATCGATAGTATAGTAGTTGCTTCCGAGATACTCTTGAACAGCCTCGACATCTTCCTGAGTCGGTTCTTCGACCCCTTCCAGGATACTGTGCCCGAGACAGTTTGCGCATTTGCCGCAGTCAGTAGCGGTATCATCATTAAGTGCGTTTACTACATACTTGCTCAAACATGTGTCGGTATTATCTATATAATCTTTCATAGCGTTGAGATCTGAGAGTTTTTGTTCTTTGACAGCATCGTAGTATGCTCCCTGATACTCATAACTCTTTACGGAACGATAATACCTGCCCTCTTCATAATAAACGATTCCCTGATCTTGCAGGAACATTAAAACTCGTTCGAGCGCACGTGTGGATATGTTGATTCTATTTGTAAGAGCAGGTTTTGACAGGCCGGACTCGTTATCGAGCGCCTGTACGACAGTTGCTTCCTGTTCTTGCGTAGGAAAAGCACTTTCGAGGAAGTATTTTTGTATATCGAAATCTTCTTTTCCGGTCAGCAGGAAACAATATGCCTCTGCGTTCTCGCTCCTGCCGGCTCTGCCAATCTGTTGATAATAGGTCACGAGAGAGTCCGGACACTGGAAGTGGATAACAAAACCAATGTCTTTTTTGTCATATCCCATGCCGAGCTTGATCGTGGCAACAAGCACTTTGATCTCATTGTTCATAAAAGCTTTCTCGGTCTCAGGAATGACTTCGTTTGAGTCGAGTCCGCTGTGGTAAGGCAGAGCTTTGATTCCTTTCCCCGTCAGGAATGCGGAAAGATACTCACAGTCTTTCTGGGTACTGCAATAGATGATACCCGTGCCGGGAAGTTTGTTGATGTTCTTCTCAATCCAGGCATATCTCTCGGCCTTTTTGTCCATCTTAAGAACTTCGATGTGTAAAGATTCGCGTGTAAGCGGGCCGCGCGAAACATAAACATCACTGCCGAAGATATCCGTCAGGTCTTCTATGACGCGGTTGTTGGCTGTAGCCGTAGTTCCCAATACTGATACATTAGACGGAAGTTTGGAGATAATCTTGTTGAGATTTCCATAATCAAGCCTGAATTGATGCCCCCACTCAGAGATGCAATGGCACTCATCAATTACGAAAAGACCAATCTTTATATTGGGAAGCACTTCCTTGACATCTTTTTTAAACAGAGTTTCAGGAGTGGTAAAGAGCACATCACACTCGCCGTTCTTGAGCTGCTCCAAAAGAACTTGACGCTCGTTGCCGGTAACGGTGCTGTTTAGCTTTGCGCATTTGAGTTCCAGCTTTGCAGCCGCATCTATCTGATTGTCGATCAGGACCAGAAGCGGGCTGATGACGATAGTCATACCTCCGCCGTTCTCCTTGAGCAGTTTGGCTGACATGAAATAGACCAGTGACTTTCCCCAGCCGGTCTTTTGTACGACCAAAGTACGCTTATTTGTAAGCGCGGATTCGATGGCCTCATATTGATCGTCATAAAACTCCGAATCCGGTTTGTAGGCTTTCTTCAGTATCGCTTCTGCTCTTTTGCGCAATTCAGTCTTATCCATAGCAAACCTCCTGAGTGGTAAATTATATTGATTATATTACAAATCGGTCATTATTCGAGATTCCCCGCTTAAATTGAGACTTTTACACGACATGCCATGAAGGCGAGCTTTTCGGGACTCCTCTCAAGATAGTTTGATTGACGGGATTCTAATGTGAATAAAGCCTTAATTTTGCCTTTTCTGCGGTTGACTTAGACTAACCCAAATAATATTATTATTGCGGACGATTTGAAGGGCTCCGTCCCTTCGTCAAATATTTAATGAAGGAGTGCATAATTATGGCATTAGTTACTTCTACCGAAATGTTCAAGAAGGCTTATGACGGCGGTTACGCTATCGGTGCTTTCAACGTAAACAACATGGAGATCGTTCAGGGCATCACAGAGGCTGCTGCTGAA
>JAILMZ010000133.1 GCA_024692105.1 Saccharofermentans sp. | reverse complement strand
CATGAGCAAGAATTATGAGATCATCTATTATTCAGATGATATTGAACCGGGCGATTATGTCCTGGTGATTGCTGACAGTTACGAGAGCCTTGACGATCCGTATATCACTGCATCCTGTACTGTCATCGATGACAAGAGCACTTAATACCGCAACCGTATTATCCGATCACTTTTTCTTATAGATATTGATCTCGTCTTTCTCGTTGCAGAAGACGAACTCATAATCGCCATTTGACGCAAGATATGTATCCATAGGCATATTTGTAGACACCGCAAACCAGTCGAATCCGTACTTGTCTATGAACGCGTCGTAATCGAGATCGCCTGCCCATGCGGCATATGCTTCGTCAAGGTATGCCTTGTCACCGCATATACGGTAATCATATAACTCGGGCCTGGTGTCAAAATAGATCTTATAGTCTTCAACCAGGAAGAAAGTACCCGTATTGAAATCAGTATATAAAGTGACCTCTTCCGGAGGCGGAACTGCTTCGTACATCCTCTGCCTGTCATCAGTCTTCTCGAGGTTGAATTTCAAGATGAGGAAGACCGACAGTATTCCCGCTGCGACATAAGTCCAGCGCATCATCTTGTGCGAACGCTCCGTAAACTTCAGGTTGGCAACGAGCATGCCTATGGGCAGTACAAGCGTCCAGCAGCAGCGCATGAACAAAAAGGACATCGCAAGGCATCCAAGGGTGAGGAAAGTCTGCGCAGACGTAATCTTGCGCTTAACGATCGCATATATGAAGAGCGCGATGACTATCACCTGCATTACCGTATATATCGAAGGGAAATGCGGCGGTTCAACCTCAAGGATATGGAAGCGCTCAAGCGTGCCTTTCGCATATGTAAGATACAGCGGGCCGTGGATCCCGATGGGGCTTATGACCGAACACAAAATGCCGAGCGGGATAGCCGCCAGCGCATAAAGATCTATGCGGAACTTCTTAGCCTTTATGACGGGAACATAGCAAAGGATCCAGAGTACAGGATACAAAAGGTTCGATGCCTGCCAGTTGGCCTGGAAAATGAATATGCCTGCTATCCCTGCATAGAACAGCGCGATCTCCTTTTTGGTATGCTTCTCATTCGCAAAGAAATTCCTAAGAAGTATTCCTTCGAGGAGCGCCAAAGATATCGTGATAGAGTAAGGTCTTGTCGATGCAAAACCGCCCAGGAGTATCCAGCAGAAAGCGGCAGCGTTGAATCCAACCTGGTTGCTCTTGCATGTGTTACGGCAATAAAGGAACAAAGCACCGAGGAGCGTCAGGTTGAATAAGATGCCCAGTATGACCATGCCGGTATATCCGCCTGCAGCATAAGCGCAATAGTTCAGGACATCGCAAAGCCACTGCTGGACTATCGTAGGAACGTCCGGCGTTATCATCCAATATGCTGTCGTGGGAAGTGCCCCGTGAGTAACTATATATTTACCGAAACTGATAAGGAAAAAACTGTCCATGTCAGGATTATGAGTCAGGCCCTGTGCCGTTACATATATCCCAAGTGCTATGGCAAGCAGCACATAACTTACCTTATCAATTGTGGTCATTTTCTTTCCGGTTTTCATAACGTCTATTGTAACATCACAATCCTTGCATTTCGACCGGAAGCAGTTATTATTTCTTCTATGGATAAACAGGCGGCAAAGAAGGTTTTATTGCATCTCGCGATCATTCTCGCGGTCGGCCTGATTTACTTTGTTTTCGTTTCGCTGACAGGCCTGGGCATACCCTGCGCGTTCAAGGTGTTCACGGGACTTAACTGTCCTTCCTGCGGAGTGACGCGCATGTTCGCACATATCGGACACGGCGATCTCGAAACCGCTTTCCGCGACAACATGTTCCTGTTCTGCACGTGGCCTGTCATCGGCGGTTTGCTGGTATATGCAGACTACCGCAACGCGGCACATAAAAAGCTTCCCGGGTGGTGCAACGCCGCCTGCATAGCGGTCATAGTACTTCTTGTACTGTGGGGGATCGTAAGGAATCTGTATGTTTTCGGCGTGCCGGGTTTCCCCGAAGGAATGTAATTTTACAGAAGATCCACTACGTCAGCGAGCGATTCCACGATAACATCCGTGAGTTTTGCAGTCTCCTCGTCAGGCTGAAGGATATCGGGTACCATAACGGTGTACAGGCCTGCTGCCTTGCACGAGCGCACACCGTTGAACGAATCCTCGAGACCAATGCACTCCGAAGGCTTTACACCCAGTATGTCCGCCGCCTTAAGGAATATCTCAGGATCCGGCTTGGACTTTGTTACCTGGTCTCCGCAGATGATCGCATCGAAGTAGGGCTTGGCACCCAGTGCTTCCATCTCATAGACGACGTCTTCTCTCGAAGATGAAGACGCTAGCGCGATCTTCATTCCGAGATCCTTCATCTTCTGCAGGAGTTCCAAAGAATAAGGCTTAAGAGGAACAAGGCCCTGCTCGAACCTCTCCCAGAAGATAACTCTCTTCTCTGCACGGATGGCGACCGCTCCCGGCTCTGTGCCGTAGCGCTCTTCAAACATCCTGTTCGTATCCGCGACATTTCTTCCGATAACGGATAACGAGAACGGTCTTATGTCCTCTAATCCGTGTCTTTCCGCCACGATATCCCAGCAGTCAAGAACGGCCCTCTCCGAATCGAGGATAAGGCCGTCCATGTCGAATATCGCTGCTTTAAATCTGCTGTTTGTCATCAAACCTCCATTGATCCCTCAAATACCTTATCACAGTTACCTGTCATATATACGGCATCATTGGTGTAATTGATGACGAGTTCTCCGCCCTTGAGGATGACTCTGATGTCTTCACCCATCTTGCAGTAACCGTTAAGGCATGCAGCGACTACGGAAGCGCACGCGCCTGTTCCGCAGGCCATTGTCTCACCGGAACCTCTCTCCCATACACGCATCTTCAGTGTGTGATCGTCTATTACCTTGACGAACTCCGTGTTGACGCGCTCGGGGAACAGTTTGGTGTTGTACTCAAAACGGGGACCTACCTTCTCGAGGTCCATAACATCTACAAGCTCCGTAAATACCACAGCATGAGGGTTGCCCATCGATACGCAGGTGATGTTGTATTCCTCACCTTCGATATCTACTGCGCGGTCCACGATCTTATCGCCTTCGAGAGCTACGGGGATCTTTGCAGGCTCGAGTTCTGCCTTGCCCATGTCGACCTTGACCCTTACGACAACATCGCCCGAGGTCATGAGTTCGAGCTTCTTGATGCCGCTCTTTGTCTCGATATTCATGTGCTTTTTCTTGTGGCCTCTGTAGTCATACATGTACTTACCGACGCATCTGATCGCGTTGCCGCACATGTTGCCTTCGGAGCCGTCCAGGTTGAACATGATCATCCTTGCATCTGCGACCTTTGAAGGCGCGATGAGGACGATACCGTCGCCGCCTACACCGAAATGCCTGTCACTCATGTAGACCGACAGCGATTCGGGAGAAGCGACCATATTCTCGAGGCAGTCGATGTAGATATAATCGTTGCCTGCGCCCTGCATCTTGATGAAGTTGATCTTCCTTCTCTGCTCTCTCATGTTGTTGATGTCAACGAGCTCCGTGTTGATCTCGCTGTAACGGCTCATCAGGGAGTCTGCGAGCGCGTTTGCCGTATCAACAGCCGTAAGGCAGGGTATTCCGAGCATTACCGCACGGCGGCGCAGCTTGACGGAATCTCTTGCAGGGAGCCTTCCTTTCGCGGAAGTCGAGATGATGTAGTTGATCTTGCCGCTCTCCAAGAGAGTCATAGTGTTGTTCGTATCTGACTCGTGGATCTTGGATACGACAGTGACTTCCATGCCTGCCTGTCTCAAAGCGTTTGCAGTACCGCCGGTGGCATAGAGCTTGAATCCGAGCGAGTCATACTTCTTGGCGATCTCGACGATCTCGGGCTTGTCGGAATCCCTTACCGTGATGAAGATACCGCCGTTCTTGTACATCTTGTAGCCTGCTGCCACGAGGCCCTTGTACAGTGCCTCCGACAGGTTACGGCCAACGCCCAGGACTTCGCCCGTGGACTTCATCTCAGGTCCAAGCTGCGTATCAACGTCCGTAAGTTTCTCGAAAGAGAACACCGGAACCTTGACCGCGGTATAGGGCGACTGTCTGTAGAAACCGGTGCCGTAGTCCATGTCTGCGAGCTTTCTTCCGAGGCTGACTTCGATCGCTACGTCTACCATCGGGATGCCGGTTACCTTGCTCATGTAAGGGACCGTTCTCGAAGCTCTCGGGTTGACCTCGATGATGTATATCTGATTGTCCTTGACGATGTACTGGATGTTTACGATACCGATCGAACCGAGACCGTCGCAGATGGCAGCAGTCGTCTCCTGCAGGCGTCTGTACATGTCGTCGTAGATGTGTTTCGCAGGATACATGGCGATAGAGTCACCGGAGTGGATTCCCGTACGCTCGACGTGCTCCATGAGACCCGGGATAAGGACGTCCTTGCCGTCGTAGATGGCGTCGACCTCGAGTTCCCTTCCCTGGATGTACTTGTCGATGAGGACCGGATTCTCGATGCCCTGCGCGAGGATGATCTTCATGTATTCAGTGACATCTGCATCGCTGAATGCAATGATCATGTTCTGTCCGCCGAGGACGTAGGAAGGTCTGAGCAGGACAGGATAGCCGAGCTTGTTTGCAGCCTCGAGAGCCTCATCGCTCGTAAGGATCGAGAAGCCCTTAGGTCTTGCGATGCCGAGACGCTCGAGGAGTTCGTCGAACCTCTCTCTGTCCTCAGCCATATCGATGGAATCGGCAGATGTGCCGATGATGTTCACGCCGTTCTCCGAAAGCGTCTTGGTAAGCTTGATGGCTGTCTGTCCGCCGAATGCAACGACGACGCCGTAGGGCTTTTCCTGATCTACGATGTTCATTACATCCTCAGGTGTGAGAGGCTCAAAATAAAGCCTGTCGCCTGTATCGAAGTCTGTGGATACTGTCTCGGGGTTGTTGTTTACGATGACAACGCGGTAGCCGAGGTCACGCAGGGCATGTACGCAGTGTACTGCCGCATAGTCGAACTCGATACCCTGGCCGATCCTGATAGGGCCCGAACCGAAAACGATGACCGTCTTCTTATCCTTGTCGCCTTCCTTCTCGAACTCGGCCTCGTTCTCGCCGCCTGCCGCTTCCGTGTTGTATGTGGCATAGAAATACGGAGTGTGAGCCGCAAACTCGCCTGCGCAGGTATCAACCATCTTGAACGTGGGCTTGAGCGAGAAAGCGGGCTTATTGCCGGAAAGTCTTGTGATGGCAGCATCCGTGAAGCCGAGTTTCTTTGCCTTGAGATACTCTTCTTCGGAAAGTGTCTTGCCTGCGATCTCTTTTTCAAAATCGATGAGGTTCTTGATCTTGGCAAGGAACCACAGATCGATCTTTGTATCCTGATGGATCTTTTCTATCGTGACGCCTCTTCTGATCGCTTCTGCAACAAAGAAGATCCTCTCGTCCGTAACTTCTGTGACGCCTGCCTCTATATCGGCATCGCTCATCTCGGTAAGCTTGTCGAGCTTAAGCACGTCGGCATGGATCTCTGCGCCTCTTACGGCCTTCATCAGGGCACTCTCGAAAGAATCCGAGATAGCCATGACCTCACCCGTCGCCTTCATCTGCGTACCGAGGTCTCTCTTGGCATATACGAACTTGTCGAAAGGCCACTTCGGGAACTTGACCGCAACATAGTCGAGCGCGGGCTCGAATGCAGCATATGTATGGCCCGTTACAGCATTGACGATCTCGTCGAGCCTGTAACCTAAGGCGATCTTCGTTGCGACCTTGGCGATGGGGTAACCCGTTGCCTTGGAAGCGAGTGCGGAAGATCTGGATACTCTCGGGTTGACCTCGATTACCGCATACTCAAACGAGTTGGGCTCTAATGCGAACTGGCAGTTACATCCGCCCTCGACGCCGAGTGCTTCGATGATATTAAGAGATGCAGTCCTGAGCATCTGGTATTCCTTGTCGGAAAGGGTTACCGCAGGAGCGATGACTATGGAGTCACCGGTGTGGACACCTACAGGGTCCAGGTTCTCCATCGAGCAGACCGTGATGACGTTGCCGTCCTTGTCTCTTACGACCTCGAACTCGATCTCCTTCCAGCCTGCGATGCCGCGCTCGATAAGGACCTGTGTGATAGGAGAAAGTGCAAGACCGTTACGTGCGATCTCGTGCAGCTGCTCGGGATCGTTTGCGATTCCGCCGCCCGTTCCGCCTAATGTGAACGCAGGTCTTACGATGACCGGATAACCGATCTCCGAAGCAAAATCCAGAGCATCTTCAACAGTGGTAACGACCTTGGAAGGAATGCAGGGCTGGCCTATCGCTTCCATCGTGTCCTTGAACGACTGGCGGTCTTCCGCCTTGTCGATACATTCGGGGGAAGATCCCAGGAGCTTAACATTATGAGAAGCGAGGAATCCTTCCTTGGCAAGCTGCATGCAGAGCGTGAGCGCTGTCTGTCCGCCAAGTCCCGAGAGGATGGAATCGGGTTTTTCCATCTCGATGATCCTCTTGATCGTCGTGAGCGTGAGCGGCTCGATGTAGATCTTGTCCGCCATGGACTTGTCGGTCATGATCGTAGCAGGGTTGGAGTTTACGAGGACGATCTCGATGCCGTCTTCTCTCAAGGCTCTGCACGCCTGTGTTCCGGCGTAGTCGAACTCTGCAGCCTGACCGATTACGATCGGGCCTGAACCTATAACGAGTACTTTCTTAATGTTCTTATCTAACGGCATTTATCTCACCCTACCTTCCATAAGCTTAATGAATTCATCGAAGAGAAGATCCGTATCCTGCGGTCCTCCGCAAGCCTCCGGATGGAACTGTACCGAGTAAGCAGGCTCTCCGATATATCTGAGTCCCTCGTTCGTGCCGTCGTTGACATTGACGAAGAGTTCCTTTGCCTTTGACTTGTCTATGCTGTCAGCCACGACTGCATAACCGTGGTTCTGGGAAGAGATGTATACCCTGCCCGTCTCGAGGTTCTTAACAGGGTGATTCGCTCCTCTGTGGCCGTACTTGAGTTTCGTTGTCTCGAAACCATGTGCGAGTGCGAGGATCTGGTGTCCCAGGCAGATGCCCATTGTGGGGATCTTGTCCTGCGCAAGTTCCTGAAGTGTCTTTATTGCCTGAACGTTGTCCGTCGGATCTCCGGGGCCGTTCGAAAGGAACAGACCGTCGGGATCTATCTCCCTTACCTTGTCTGCTGTAGTATCCGCGGGAAGCAGGAAGACCTCGCATCCGCGCTTTGTGAGGGATCTTACGATGTTTGTTTTCGTGCCGTAGTCCATCATGGCAACCCTGTACTTAACGTCACCTTCGGGCTTGTGGTCTTCCATCGCCTTTACGGTGACTTCCTCTACGGGGTTAACGATCTTGTATGCCTTGATCTCGTCCATGGAAAACTCATCAGGAGATGAGCAGATCGCGCCGTTCATCGTACCGAACTCTCTTAAGACTTTTGTAAGCGATCTTGTGTCGATGCCTGCAATGCCCGGGATGCCCTGCTCCTTGAGGAAGGAATCAAGGTCGGTCTCACAGCGGAAGTTAGAAGGATAGTCGCATTCCTCGCGTACGATGTAGCCTGATACGGATACGCGCGCACCTTCCATGTCGGGCGTGATGATGCCGTAGTTGCCGATCAGGGGGAATGTCTGGACTACCGTCTGGCCTTTGTAGCTGGCATCGGTGAGCGTCTCGATGTATGCCGTCATGGATGTCGTGAAAACGATCTCGGAGATCACGCTTCCCTCGGCACCTATCGCCTCTCCCTCATACACATTTCCGTTCTCAAGAACAAGGTAACGTCTCATATTCTCTTCCTTCCTTACAAAAAAGGCTTTTTCCAAAAAATGAAAAAAGCCTTGAAATCAAAAAGTGATGTAAATGCGGAGATGAAGCGGCGATCCGACCGTTTGATACTGGTATGAAAACTTCATCTTGCGCCTCCGTTTTTTTGTTTAGAGAATGGTAACACAACCACCCTTATATTGAAAATATTATTTTTGCATAAATACTATTCTTTATACGATTAGTATTTCGGCAACCTTGTCCTCCATCTGTTCCTTGTCGATGACGTCCTTGTGGCGGATCTCCTTGGAACCGAGCTCGGCGATGGACTTGGGTATCTCAAGGCCGCTCTCGTCAGAGAGTTCCTTGATGACGGTCTCTATGGACCTTCCGCCGCTGTATCCTGCGCCCCTGATGGCATCCATTACAGCCGGAGCGAACTTGAACGGGGAAGCCGTCGATACGAATACCGTCTTGGTCTCGTCGTTCGATCTCGTGTGATATCTTCCGTAGATGTTGAAACCTACTGCCGTGTGCGTATCGATAACGTTGTCCGTACGGTCATATACGTCGAGGATCGTCTTGGCAACGCCAGTCTCATCCGCGAAACCTCCGACGAAGGAGTGCTGAAGCTGCTTAAGGGTATCCTTGTCGACGGAATACTTGCCTTCTGTGTTAAGGCCGTTCATCCACTCGATGACCTGTGCGGAATTGCCGCCTGCCACCTCATAAAGAAGTCTCTCGAGGTTCGAAGAGATGAGGATGTCCATGGAAGGAGAACTCGTCTTGAAGAACTCCCTGTTGCGGTCATATGTTCCCGTGGAGAAGAAATCGCAGAGGACCTTGTTGCGGTTGGAAGCACAGATGAGCTTTCTTACCGGGATGCCCATCTGCTTTGCAAACCATGCGGCAAGGATGTTGCCGAAGTTGCCTGTCGGAACAACAATGTTGATCTCTTCGCCCTTGCCGATCTTCTCCTGGCGGAGGAGTTCGACGTAGGAATAAACATAGTAAGCGATCTGAGGTGCCAATCTTCCCCAGTTGATGGAGTTTGCGGAAGACAGCATGATGCCGCTTGCTTCAAGCTTCTTAGCGAACGCCTCGTCGCCGAAGATCTTCTTTACTCCTGTCTGTGCATCATCGAAACATCCGTTGACAGCGATGACATGCGTATTGTCGCCCTCTGTCGTGACCATCTGGAGCTTCTGTGCATCAGATACGCCGCCCGTCGGATAGAATACGATGATCTCCGTACCGGGAAGATCCTTGAAGCCCTCGAGAGCTGCCTTGCCGGTATCGCCGGAAGTAGCCGTAAGGATGCAGATCTTCTTGTTGAGGCCCGTCTTCTTCACGGAAGCCGTCATGAGGTGCGGAAGCAGCTGGAGTGCCACATCCTTGAACGCACATGTGGGGCCGTGCCAGAGCTCCAAGATGTACTCTCTGTCGTTATATGCGTTGAGCTGTACGAGCGGGATCGGGTTCTCTCCCCACTTCTCCTCGCTGTATGCTGCAGCCGTATACTCGAGAAGCTCGTTCTCGGTAAAGTCCGTAAGGAACTTGGAAAGGACTCTCGCAGAGAGCTGGTAGAACTGCATGTTCTTCATCTCTTCGATCTCGTCCTTGCTTATCTGGGGTATCGTCTCGGGTACGAACAGACCTCCGTCGGGAGCGATTCCCGTAATGATGGCCTCTGCGGCCGAGTACTTCTTATCGTATCCTCTTGTGCTTATATAATTCATCAGTTTTCCTCCGGATTTGTTTCGTTGTCTTCACCCTCGGCGGTCTCGTCTTCGGTCTCGCCTTCAGCCGTTGTCTCGGCTGTGGTAGTCTCTGCGACCTGTGCGGCGGGGATCTCCTCCGTAGTCGCTTCCGTGGTGGTCTCGGTCTCACTCTCTGAAGCAGCCGTCTCTACCGCGGTCTCGGCACCGGGGCCGTATTTGTTGTTGTAACTGTTAAGTATCGAAGACACTTCAGGATCCTGCGAACGTCTCTGGAGCTGGTCCAACAGGTAGTCTCTCTGCTCAGCCGCTTCAGCCGCTACCGCAGCTTCTTCCTGACTCTGCTTCACGAACGGGATCACTCCGAAAATGATTATCAAAGCAATGCATGCGAGTGAGAAGATAACGGCAAACACCTTTACGGCGGATCTCATCTTGTCGCCGGGCGTCCTGACATCTTCTATCTCAAGCTGGTCGTCTGGGAGCTCGTCGCCCGTCCCGCCGGACCTCATCATGATGTCCCTTCTCTCCTTGACGGTTGCCATCCTGGGCGCTTCGTATTCCTTCTGCGCACGTCTTAGGATCGGTGCCTGGAAATTGGTCCTCTGCGCAGGGGATTCGCCTGAAGCCATCTGCGCACTCTTTATCTTGTCGGATATCTCTACGGGAGGAAGGTTCTCCGGAGGATTCTTGATGTCCTCTCTTACCATCCTTAAAGCTTCCTGTGCGATCGTCAGATACTGCTCGGACTGGAGCACACCTGCAATTGCATAGGCAAGGCTGCCTTCCGCACGCTTGAACTGACCTTCTCTTGCGAGACACAGACCGAACATGAGCGCGGGATCGCCCCACTTCTCGTACTGCGAGATCAAGGGCTTGAGGAAGATCTGCGCGACATCGGTGCCGTCGCCCTGCGCATTTGCAAGAGCACGGTTGTACTGCCTGATGATCCTGCCCTTCTCCTCGTTCGACACGTCGAAAAGGATGAGGCTCGTCTCATCGATAGGCTGAAGCATCATTGCCAGGCTCAGATAATCGTGCATCAGATAATTCCTTTCAGATAAGTCCTGATCTGTCCCAGAAGATACAAAGATCCTGTGATCAGGAGCGGGATGCCGTCTTCACGCGAACGCTCCAACGCATACCTTACGCCGTCACAGGGGTCATCGTACCCCGTCGTTATGACGCCGTTATTATACACAAGTTTAATATTATATAAAAGTTCATCGGGCGGGAGCGATCTCGGGTTGTCCGGTCTGACAGCCACGGCTTCATGAAGATCTATCCCGCCTTCTTTGTAAGCGTGAAGGATAGCGTTAAGATCCTTGTCTGCCATGACTCCCATTACGAGTCTAACTTTCCTGCCCTTTACGGCGCCTCCCATAACCTCCTGCATGAGCGAAGCAAGGCTTGCGGCACCCTGCGGATTGTGTCCGCCGTCCAGGACTATTACGGGATCGGTGCAAAGGAGTTCCGCGCGGCATTTCCATATGGTCCTGGATATGCCTTCCGTCACCGCTTCATCTGACACACCGGCTTTCTTTGCCGTCTCTATAGCAACGGCAGCGTTGCCGGCCTGGTGCCTTCCGTTAAGGGAAGTCTCGTAAGTGTTTCCATTGTATGTGAATGTCATCTTTCCGTTTGCGGCAAAGACGCATGAATCAAGCGATGCCTGATCACCCGCAAAGCTTATCGGAGCACCTGCCTCGGACGCTTTCGCCGTGAGGACACTCCGCACCGCATCCCGGTCTTCTTCGCCTAAGATGGTGATGGAAGGATCAAGGCATACCGCAGGGCAGCCGCTCTTGAAGATGCCTGCCTTCTCGCCCGCGATCTCTGATATGGTCGTACCGAGCCTGTCTGTGTGGTCGTAGCCTATCGCGCACACTGCGGTAACTATCGGATCTTTTATGGCATTGGTCGAATCTAGCCTTCCGCCAAGCCCTACTTCAAGGACTGCGACGTCGACCTTTTTCTCCGCAAAATACAGGAAGCAGAGAGCGGTTATGAGTTCGAATTCAGTCGGATGCTCGAATCCTTCTTCAGTCATCTGCTGTGTTGCTTTCTCCACCTCGGATGAAAGCCTGTCCAGATCGGCAGCGTCTATCTCGCCGTATGTCTCATCCTTCTCGAAAGATGCCAGCCCCTGCCTGCCGTCTATTATCCTTATCCTCTCTGAAAACCTCTCGAGGTACGGGGATGTGAATATGCCGACCTTGCGGTCATCGCAGGCGAGCATCGTCGACAGGAAGGCCGTAACAGAGCCCTTGCCGTTGGTGCCGGCTATGTGGATCGATCTGAAAGAATCCTGCGGATCGCCCAATATCTCACACAGTCTGGTGATCCTCTCAAGTCCGGGTTTGATACCGAACTTAAGGGCGCCCGTAAGGAATTCAGGAACTGCTTCAGGCATTCTCTTCGCCTTCTTTTGTCTCTTTGTTGTAGTCGACCATGTCCTTCTTCTTGAAGACCATGAGTTTGCTCAAGACATAGTTTGCAATGACAACGAATACGCAGTTGATGAGCTTAACGAGATAGTCGTATGTGAATGCGAACGAGCCGATCATGAACATCGCCGTCGATACCGGAACTCCCGTTATCGCCTCGCATGCCCAGACCATCAGATACATGACACCGAGTTCAAGCACGACGAAAGACAAGACTCTCGCACCTGCAAAGGATATGAGTTCCCTGAATATATTGCCTTTGGATCTGAATACGGTAACACGGTTAAGGATGTATGCCACGGTAACAGCGACTATCCATCCAACGATCTGCTTGGCAGCGATCTTGAGACTGAATTCCGATCCGAACAGATTTACCATCATGTCCGACTTGACCGCCAGATCAAAGATGATGTAGACCACCCAGTTCGCAACAGTCGTTAGACCGCCGCTGACGAGGTACATGAAAAGCTTACGTTTCTTCTCCTGGCTTTCCGTAAAGCTCGGATCGCCGAACATGATTTTCTTGATCAAACCCATAGTTAAACCCTCTTTGGTCTAGGATTCGTCTTATCCACGAAGATCCTTCTTACGAGATAGACGATTATTACGATGATGACCGATTCGATGATCGATACTATCAGGAACACATTGAACAGATACTCGAACAATATCTCCGCACGTTTGTCGGCAGGCTTGTAGAGCTGGAACGTACCGTCTTCCGGATTATAGAGATAGAAGTTGCCGATGCCGGTCTCATCCGTCAGATAGCAGATGAACTCGCTGTCTTCGTTGGCATAACCGCTCAGTACCACGGTGCCGTTGGTGAAAGTCGCCGCGGTAAAGCCGTCCGGTATGCTGACATAATCCGGGAGCGGAGTTATCTGCAGGATCTTGCTCATTCTTATGATCGTGTTGTCGGAATCGTATTTGGTGACGGTCTTGGTCGTACTGTTATAGAAATACAGTCCCGGCGAATTCGTTCCGTCAAAAAGGTACAGCAGGACGCTCGATACACCGTCCCTCGTAAAAGCGGGAACGCTGTAACCGTTGATGACTCTCGTGGTCTGCGAGAATCCTTCGGGGAGCTGTATCTCCTGCGGAAGGTCCACGAAAGTATATGTGTTGCCTGCATAGTCGACCAGTGCGGCATCGATCGGAACGTAACTCTCGTTGCGCGTGATGTGGATGGAATAGTGCATCCAGCTGACACCGTCCTGCGCAGTGACGTCTATGGTGATCTCGTTGTCTCCGATACTCAGGTTCTTCTCTCCGTCTATGATGACGGCTGCCCACAGATTGCTCGCTGTCGCGGTGACCTGGACATCCGTTACGGAACGCTCGACGGTTGCCGTATAACTGGTGATGTTGGGATTGAATTCCGGAGTAAGCTGGACGCCGTTGATCTTAAGGAACGCAAGCGTGGCATCGCTCGAGATCGTCGCTTCACTGATCGGAAGAGTGGTGCCTGAACCCTTGTAAAGCTCGGCTCCTTCTCCTGCGGCATCCCTGAACTCTCCCAGGTCATCGAGCCATGCATCGAACTCACCTGAGGCATTGGGCTTGATTCGGAAAGAGAGAGTATACAAGACTACGGAACTGTCAGATTCTAACGGCGCAAAGTATTCATCGCTGTCGACATTCTGTGCATACTGATCGACAGCCGAGATGGTTATGAGTCCGTCATCGGAAGTCTCGGTAAAGATGAAGTTCTTAAGGCTCGATCCCTGTTCGAACGAGATGTATTCAGCAACGGAAGTATTGAATCCCAGGACTATCGGACCGAAGCTGGTTATCTGCGGCATGTTGTCAGCCACTATGTCGATCTTGAGGATGTCACCCTGTCCGATGGAAAGTTTCTGCGGAGAGACTGACACGTTGATGGCTGATTCTGCCCTTGCATAAGATCTTCCGAGCGGCAGTACGAGAAGCGACAGCATGACTGTCACCAGTATGGAAGATAAGATCTTTGCCGCCTTCTGTCTCATGCTCATTCTTACGGAAGATATCCGTAGCCCTCCGGCATGTTCTCGTATACGGGGATTATGAATTCAAATCCCTGATCGAGCATGCCAATGTTGTTGTAACTGTTGTAGTATCTGCGGGATTCAGAGTAAGCCATCATTATGTTCTGCGCATACTGATGGGTATAGAGTTCGGAACCGTCCACCTTGATGTCGAATTTCTGGAAGTAGAGCGTATCCTGTCCCGCATCGATGTATCCGGAAGCGATCCAGAGCGCGCCGCCTTCTATTGCCTTCTCGGGCGTATCCCAGGGCAGGAGTATCGATGCCTCGAATTCACTTATCTCCTGTGCATCGGGATCCTTTCCCCACATGGCGTATTTCGCGCCGTTCGTGACAGCCGTGCCGTCAGAAGAAGCATACGAACCTATGTTGTAGAAGTTATAGTATCCTTCGTAGCCTGCGACCTGGCCGCACCACAGGGCAGACTCGCCGTAGAAGCCCATCTCCTGGATTATCCTCGATGCGAGGAAATAAGGAGACACGCCGGCCTTCTCGCCTGCATCGTAGATGAGCTGTGCATAGTCCAAACCGCCGTTATCGAGGAACGAGCCTGCGATCATGGTGCGCACGCCGTCTATCGTCTGGACCTGCGGATCGAAGCTCAGCTGCTCGAACATAAAGATGCGGTCGGGGATAAGGAAGTTCCTCGGGTCTAAGAAATAACTCGTTACTTCAGGCTTGACCGCCATCCAGTCGGCACCGTCATACACGGGGCTGTTGTCCTTTATGTAAGAAGGGAACTGCGAATACTCGGCAAGGCTCTTTCCGCCTTCACACTCGGCATTCAGGACCGTCTGGAAATCAAGTCCCGTGTTATACGCCGTGAAGATGTAATCCGGATGGAGCTGATGCATCAGCCAGAGGCCGCTGTAATAGCTCTCCGGGAACTGCATCAGAGTCTGTTCATAGAATATTCCGTCATCGTTGCCGTTAAGCAGATATACATAGTACGAATACTCTTTGCCGTTGAATGAATTGATGCAGATATCGAGCACAGTCTCGCCGTCGGGAACCTCATAGATCTCGCCCGGGGCAAGATTGATGATACCTCCGCTGTGAACTGCTTTTATGTTGACTGATGCTGCATATCCTTCAAGGGTATCGCAGTACACTGTAACCTTCGAAGACGTCGGCATGTAATATGCATAGTCCTTCATCTCGGTCGTAAAACCGGGGTATACGCCGAGGTCATAACCCGTCTCGGAATTGCCGATGCGAAGATCTGTCAGGGCGCCGTTCAGAGGAAGGATCTTTACGTCCTTCTTATCGACTTTAAAAGCAGATGAAGTCATGTCGATGAGCTTGAGTGAATCCTCGTCATCACCGGGCATGACTGCCATGTATGCACCGTTGTAATAAGCTGCATCCTCACTGCTGACGATCTTGTAGTACACATCATCGGAAGTGCATTCGGGACCTCTTCTTACTTCGGCATAGAAACAGTTGGATATGCCATCTATGCCGGTCTCCTGCGATATCTGGCGGGTATCCTGCGCCACGCCTCTCAAGACTTCGTACTCGGAACCCGGATGTCCGTTAGTTCCGATCTCGTTGCCGAGACAGTCATATAGGGTGACGTTGATATCATCGCCGATATCAACGAAATTCAGGAAGCAGTTATCCGTTCCGCAGTCTATTACATACCAGGCGCTGTCGCTGGTCCCGTACAGAACACAGTTTGCAACAGAGTTTGCCTGGAGAGTAGTCCTCTCGGGGATCACTACCTTACCGCCGCTTACGGCGATGCCTCTTCCGTCTGAAGACCTGAGGAGTATCTTTACCTCATGTTCTCCAGATTCGACGTCAGCGGTATCCCAGGATAAAGTGAATTCCTTCGTACCCGTCGCCTCATCGTAAGCGCCGTAACTTAAGTAACCTCTGTATAGAATTCCGTCAACAAAGAAATCAGTCCTGACTTCATCGCCTGTCGCCGAGAAACTTCCCTTTGCTTCGCGGATACCTATCGTATATTCTCCCGAGCCTGCGAGCGTCTCATTCATCTGGAACGAGGATATGACGCTGCCCTGCTCATAACTTACGGGCATCGTAACTGAATAAGAAGCATCCTCGCGGGCTGCCGCCTTGGCGATGACTTCCATCCTCGACATATCCTGAAGGTCAGAAGTTATGTCTTCTATGTCGTCTTCGTCAGTCTCGCCTTCCAGGACATAACAAAGATCATACGCGAATGCCGCATCATCCTTTCCCTGGAGAAGATATTCAGGTGAAGTAAAGCAGGATGTCAGGTAATCTCCGACAGACATCATGCCCTTTCTTATGCGGAGTTCAGCCTTCTCGGCAGTCTCCGCATCAAGGCCCATCACTTCGGATGTGCGCTCGACGATATCTTCAACCTTTCCGTTCTTGGCACCGTTCGCACCCGAAGGGAGCGTGAGCGCCATGTACACTGAACCCGCCGCCAGCAGGACGACGAACAGCATCGATAAGACAAAATACTCGGGTCTTCTTCTGAACATCAGTTAAGCCTTCCCCGATATCTCGTCCAGCGTATAGCCGTACGGAGGTACGTAATGCTTCATGAAATAATCGGCTTCGGGCATGCCCATGGCTTTGACGGCTTCTCCCGTTGCCTTCTTTGCCGCAGAGAACTCCGTGCTTCCGGTCGATTCTTCCCTGAGGCACTTAATGTATGCAGCGATCTTATCTGCTGCCTTGACGAGCTTATGCATGAGGACCTTCTCGTCTGTATCATTCGCAGGATCCAGAAGATCCAGATACTGCGCTCTGAGCTCATCGTCTTCCGGCAGGAGTTCTACGAGCGACTCGGCAGCCTCATGCTCCACTTCTTTGTATGCACTCGTGATCTCACGGCTGCGGTATTTGATGGGAGTCGGCAGATCGCCCGTAATGATCTCCGTGCAGTCGTGGTACAGTGCATATGCCTGCACCTTGTACGGATCGGGCTTTATCGCATCAGCATCATCTTTTGCCATGTTGTTGTGAATGGAACAGAGCGCGAAAGCGATAACCGCGACATCAAAGCTGTGCTCTTTGATGTTCTCCGTCCTTGTGTTGCGCATGAGGCCCCACCTGTTTATATACTGCATGCGGTCAAGCATTGCATAGAAACCGTATTCTTCCATATTGTTCCCCTTTTTATCTCTCAGTTCTTGAACAGATCATTGAAGCATCTTATCGCGTATGTATCCGTCATTCCGGCGATGTAATCCGATACGAAGATCGGGAGGGGCATCTCGGATTCGGGCTTGTCTCTCTCGGGATGTTCATCCACGAAAGCGGCAAACTGGCGGATGGCTTCATTCTTGGAATTCCTTGCCTGGTCGATGTTTTGGACAGCATCATAGAACTCCTTGTACAGCGATGTTATTATCAGGTCGCAGTAACTCTCGTATGTCTTTACCTTCGGTGATTTGTAGATGCTGTCAACGTTGGTGATGAGCACGGACTTGAGCGCCTTGCATGCCCTGTCTGAGATCCTGATCTCGTCTTTGTCCATGCTGTTCTCGATTATGTCTTCAACGAGATAGTTGATTATCTCGGAGTTGGACCTTCCCATCTCGCTTCCTTCTTCGGGGAGCCGGTACTCGCTGCCAAGCACGTTAGTCCTTACCGCATCTTCGATATCTCTTCCGACATAAGCAAACTTATCCGAGAATCTTACGACGCAGCCTTCGAGAGTCGCAGGACCCTTACGGTCATTCTTCCTTATGAGGTATGAGATATCCTCTTCGGTCTTGTCCCTGCAGGGAACAAGCACCTGCTCATCGTAGTGCTCACCGCAGTGGCAGATGATGCCGTCCCTGACTTCGAAAGACAGGTTAAGTCCGTAAACATCGCCGTGCTGCTCCAGGACATCCAATACCCTTAAGCTGTTCGATTCGTGCTCGAAATACAGCTTGGGATCGATCTCCTTGAGCATCTTATCCAGTACGCGCTCACCGCTGTGACCGAACGGGGTGTGTCCGACATCGTGTCCCAGTGCGATCGCCCTGATGAGATCGGTATTGAGATTAAGCGCCCTTCCTATCGTCTGGGCAATGTAATCGACATAGATGACATGCTCGAGTCTTGAGCAGATGTGGTCATTCTCTGGATTGAAGAAGACCTGCGTTTTGTGCTTGAGCCTTCTGAACGCCTGTGAATAGAGTATCCTTCCGATATCGCGCTCATAGCAGGATCTTACCTTGCAGTCGGACTCGGGCTTTATTCTTCCGCGGCTTGCGGCAGATCTCATGGCGCCGGGGCTTAACAGCTTCTCCCTGGAGTCACGAAGGAGCTTTATCTTCTCCTGAGTAACATCAGACATTCTCTCCTTGCTCTCAAGGATATCGAACATCTCGTTGTAGATATTAAAGAGTGTGAGGTTATCCATGGAAGAATCTCCTTAACGTCCCCGCAGTAGTCTAAAAACTTAATTATATTATATTTTTTAAGCTTTTTTAAGGTTTGCGGAACCGGCGAGCATGTTCTTCCTCATTCCGTCAAAGTCAACGGTAACGAGAGCATCGCCTCCGACCTTCTCGACCTTGAGGATTATTCCCTCTCCGAATCTCGGGTGGGTTACCTTCATTCCTTCTTCAAGTTCATCCGGCTTAAGAGCGTCTTCGTCTTTCTTCTTGTTGGCAGAAGACGTACCGCCATAAGAAGACAACGCCTTGGATATGGTCTTTCGCGCAGCATCCCTCGTAGGCGTGGAAAGCCCCGAGGCATCCTCCTGAGGCCTGTTCCTCTTTGCTCCCATGGGATAGAGCAGTTCGGGGGATATCTCCCTTAAGAACCTCGACGGCCTGTTGCATTGCGTCTGACCGAAGAGCATTCTCTGCTGGGCAAGGACGATGAAAAGGTTCTTCTTAGCCCTTGTTATGGCAACGTACATGAGACGGCGTTCTTCCTCTGTCTCCGTCTCGCTCTGGATGGAACGGTAGCTCGGGAACACGCCTTCTTCCGCACCGATAATGAACACCGCGCCGAACTCAAGGCCCTTGGCACTGTGGATGGACATGAGCCTGACAAAATCGTCATTGTCATCGTAGCTGTCGCCTTCCGTATAGAGTGCCGCATTCTCAAGATAAAGCTTCAAAATGCCTTCCGTCGTGTCTGCAGTCTCTGAATCAAAGAGGCTGTCCTCTCTGGTGATTATCATCGTATCGCCGCTGTCAGAGACTACCTCAAGCACATCGCCTTCTTCGATGGGTGCCGCACGGTGTTCCTGGTCGAACAAAGCCGCTTCGGACAGGAGCTCCTTCAGGTTCTCGACCCTGTCCACCATCTCGCCTTTTTTCTCTCTCTGGGCGATGATCTCATCGATTATGCCCGATTCGTTCTCGACATGCTCGACGAATTCCTTAAGATCCATCACGCCGGTGATGAGCTCTTCCCTCATGCCGTCTATCATGGAAGTGAAGTTCAGAAGATTCGTGCATGCCCTTCCGAGCTCCGGATAATCAAGGCATGACTGCGCGACGTCATAAAGGCTTATGCCCTTATCGATCGCTATCGTTCTCATGCGGTCTATCGTCTGGTCTCCAATGCCTCTCTTGGGGACATTGATTATACGCTCAAAGGCGATGTTGTCCCTCGTATCGTTGATAAGCCTCAGATATGCGAGGATATCCTTGATCTCCTTACGGTCGTAGAACCTCATGCCGCCGTATACCCTGAACGGGATGCCTGCGTTATGCAGCGCTTTCTCCACATTGACCGAGAGTGCGTTCATCCTGTAGAGGACCGCGCAGTCGGAGTACTTGAACTTACCCTTGTCGGCCATCATCTGTATCGTCTTGGCAATGAACCCTGCTTCATCGATACCGGTATCGGCATTCATGACGATGATCTTCTCGCCCTCTTCGCCCGAAGTCCTGAGGCGCTTCTGCTTACGCTTTGTGTTGTGCGATATGACGTTGTTCGCAGCTTCGAGTATCGTCCTGGTGGACCTGTAATTCTCCTCGAGCTTGATGACCTTGGAACCCGGGAAATCCTTCTCGAACTTAAGGATGAGCCTTACGTCCGCGCCTCTGAACGAATAGATGGACTGGTCGTCGTCGCCTACCACGCAGATGTTGTGATGTGCCTGTGCCAGGAGCATGACCGCCCTGTACTGAGGCATGTTCGTATCCTGGTACTCGTCGACCATTATGTATCTGAACTTCGCCTGATACTGCGCACAGATGTCAGGGTTCGATTCAAGGAGCTTAACCATGTTGACAAGGATATCGTCGAAATCCATCGCGTTGTTCGCAATGAGCTTCTCCGTATATCTCTTGTACACTCTTGCGCAGTTCGCGAGGAAATAGTCTCCTCCCGCATACTGCGTGTACTGCTTGACGTCCATGAGCTTGTTCTTGGCATTGGAGATCTCGCCGAGGATCTGTCTCGGCTTGAACCTGCTCTCCGGGACCTCGAGTTCCTTCATGCAGTCCCTTACGATCTTGAGCTGGTCATCTGTATCTATGATCGTGAAGTTGTCCTCATACCCTATCGCCTGGGCATGCTTCCTTAAGATGCGCGCGAAAATGCTGTGGAAGGTGCCGCACCAGATATACCTGGAACTCTCTCCCACGAGAGCAGTGATACGTTCACGCATCTCGTTTGCAGCCTTGTTGGTAAACGTTATAGCCAGAATGGACTGCGGCGGAACGCTGTGCTTCTTCATCATGTAGGCGATGCGGTAGGTAATGACTCTCGTCTTGCCCGAGCCGGCGCCCGCAAGGATGAGAAGCGGACCGTCAAGGTGTGTCACCGCTTCTTTCTGTTCTTTATTCAGACCTTCGAGCAGCTCGTCAGCAGACTTGGCCGCAGCCCGGTCCGCACCTGCTCCGTATATACTCTCGAGTTCGGCAAAAAAATCGCTGTTGCCGTTGTTGTTCCCGTCACTCAAAATGCTTATCTCCCGACTTATTCTCTTTTGCAGAATGATTATATCAGTTTGGATGGACTATTTCTTTGCCAATAAGAACTATTATTTGGACATATAAGGGTAAAAAGATATAATTAGCCTATGAATAACGGGAGCCAAAAACCGAAACACAAGATATCCGGAGCACAGACGATACTTCTCGGATTCATCACCCTCATTCTTGTGGGTGCCCTGCTTCTCATGCTCCCCATATCCTCCAAGGACGGCAACTGGACCAATTTTATCGATGCGCTTTTCACAGCGACTTCGGCAAGCTGCGTTACCGGCCTTATCGTAAGAGATACGCAGGCTACCTGGTCTGTCTTCGGTCAGGTGGTCATCCTCATACTCATCCAGATCGGCGGTATGGGCGTCGTAACGCTCACGGTAATGCTTACCAGCCTGACCGGTAAGCAGATCGGCCTGTCGACGAGATCCACCATGCAGGAAGCGGTGTCTGCAC
>JAILMZ010000132.1 GCA_024692105.1 Saccharofermentans sp. | reverse complement strand
AGGTAATGAAAGCACTCGGACTCTCCGGGGTGTATCTCTTCGGCGCTTCGCAGGGCGGCATGATGAGCCTCGTTATCGCGGCAAGATACCCTGAGCTTGTCTCAAAGCTCGTGGCGGGTTCCACTTGCGCGAGATTCGACGACAGCAACAGTTCTCTCTCAGAATGGGTAACACTTGCCGAAGAAGGCAGGGGCGAGGATCTCTGCCTCGGGTTCGCATCGAAGATCTATCCTGCATCTATAGCAGAAGCCACGCAGGATTTCTTCGCAGATACCGGAAGGTCCGTGACGGAAGACGAGTTTGCCCGGTTCGTTGTTCTCGCGAAAGCAACAGACGGCTTCGACATCACACCTGAGCTTAAGAACATAGAATGCCCCGTTCTGGTCCTCGGTGCTGAAGACGATCTCGTGCTCGGCGCACAGGCATCGAGGGACATCTACGAGGCCCTGGAACCCGTCGGCAAGGCAGAGCTATACATGTACGACGGATACGGCCACGCGGCCTTCGATACGGCTCCCGATTATCTCGCGCGCATGTCCGCGTTCTTCTTAGCGTAAACCGCCAAACGAGAAAAATATATCGAAATTCGATAAAAAACTCTTGAAAAACAGAAATTCGAGTGTTACCATACCGGTATAAGGTCGACCTAATCCTTTACCGGAGGTACATACTATGGGATACAACAACGGGATCATCAGATGGACGAAGATCGCCACACTCATGTTCATTGGCATAACGGTAGTAGGCGATATCTTCGGGATCGTTATTACGAAGTATATCGCGCTTATCTGGGCGGGCGTAACTGAAGTAGAGAAGATCTCTTTGCTCGCAGTAGTGTTCTATCTCGGAACAGTCGGAGCGTATGTGGTGCTCTTCTCGCTTTTGAAGCTCCTTACCAACATGAGCAAGGATAAGGTCTTCGACCGTCAGAACACAAAATTGATGGGAATCATCACGGCGGCACTCATAGGCATCGCAGTTGTATGCGTCGCAGGCGGATTCATCTGGTTCGGATGCTGGGAACTCACTATCGTGTCGCTGTTCATGGCACTGGTCGTAATGAGCGTGAAGGTCGTTTTCGACAAGGCCATTACGATGAAAGAAGAGATGGATCTTACGATCTGAAGAAAGGAGGAAGATCATGATCATAGTTAATCTGGATGTAATGATGGCAAAACGCAAGATCTCCTCCGGAGAACTGGCTGCAAGAGTGGGGATAACTCAGGCAAACCTGTCGATACTTAAGAACCAGAAGGCAAAGGCCGTAAGGTTCTCGACTCTCAACGATATATGCAAGGCACTTGACTGCCAGCCGGGAGATATTCTCGAGTACAAAGAGGACTGATCACAAATGAACAACACAGTAACACTTAAGAGGCTGGGGATTGCCCTGGCCTATCCCTTGGCATACGCTTATGTCAGGCTGATGATGGACTTCAACAACACTTTCATGATAGATCCGTCAGGCGGCAACGGACATATGAAGGTCTCGATCGCATATCCGCTGTTCGCACTTATATTCATCGTTATCAATGAATTGGTAAGACGCGGACGCCGCGGCAATGAGGCGCCTTCAACAGAGACTGTATTCTGGTACGGAATTACATTTCTGGCAGGACTTACGGCATGCTTCGGCCCGAATGAACTGCTCTCGCTCTTCGGAATGCACCTGAGCGCCGTCTATTCGGTCCTGGTATCGAATAATGTCCTTCTCGGAGGAGGCACTTCAGGATTCCTTCCGGCAGATCTCATAAGCGGCTTCTGTGTAAGGCCTTTCGCAGGCTTTCCGAACGTGGTGCTCGACTGGAGGTTCTTCGGCAAGTCTTCGGATGAAGGAGCTGGATCAGGTGCGCGCATCAAGAGTCTGATCGGCGGCATCGTATTTACAGTCCTGATGTGCGGCCTGCTCCTGATGTCGATCGGCTTCATGGCAATGATCGACGCGGATCTCGCACATGTGATCGAATCGGTGCTTAACGGATTGTTCAGCTATCTGAGTTTCAAGACTGTTGCCGAGATAATAGTCCGCATGATCTTCGCGGTGCCCGTTTGCTTCTATCTGTACGGCCTCATCTCAAGGTCTGCATCATCCGACGGTAAGAACGAGGGCAAGGTTGCTTCCGTGCTCAACAGTCTCCGTGCCAAGGGCAAGACTGTCTCTTCGAAGCTCGTCTACATCGCTGCAGGAGTATTCGTCGCAGCATATGCATTGTTCTTCGTTAAGCGTCTGATGTATATGATCGGCGGCTTCACGGGGACCGTACCTGAAGGAATGCTCGTATCGCACTATGCCAGGGAAGGTTTCTTCGAGTTGGTCGGCATCATGGCGGTAAACATGTGCGTCTATCTCGCGATAATCCTGCTCGGCAAGACCGATGAGGGCGGCAAGTTCTCTAAGGCGGCGCGTGTGCTTGTGACTACGCTGATGTCGGAGAGTATCGTTTTCTCCGTGGTCGCGATGAGCAAGCTCGTGCTCTACTACAGTATCTACGGTTATACGCCGCTGAGGATCCTCGCGATGTGGGGCACTCTCGCGCTGGGATATGCTTCTGTGATGACGATCCTTACCGTGAACCGCTCGAGGACGCACGTACGCGCAGGTATCTATTTCACCGCGGTATCGTACATCGCGATCTGCGTGCTGTCAGGAGTATTGGAGGCTTTGAGCTGATATGGTTAAGACGA
>JAILMZ010000084.1 GCA_024692105.1 Saccharofermentans sp. | reverse complement strand
AATACTCATCGAATGTAACAGGCCTTAACGCCTTCTCTTCCGTATCACCCGGCTGTCTGAGCCTGCCTAATACGCGCTCTTCCTCGTTTTCCTGTTCGTTAAAATTCATCATGTATGTTTATTCCCTTATGAGAACTTTTTGCCTGCAGCAACCTTCAAAGACTTGCGGATAAGGTCTTCGAGTCCGATGCCGTCTTCGTATGCGGATGCAACTGCATCGGCAGCTTCCTGATCTTTATATCCTAACACAAGGAGAGCTCCGACAGCATCCTGCATGACACCCGAATCACCCTTAACTGAAGCACCTGTGACAGCGGGAACGACAGTTGCCGTGGATGCGGCTCCAAGCTGGGATTTAAGCTTATCCTTAAGTTCGACGATGATCTTCTCTGCACTCTTCTTGCCAAGTCCCTTAACGCTGGTAAGGAGAGCTACGTTTCCGCTCATTACTGCTGCAGCGATCTGCTCGGCAGATAATGAAGCACAGATAGTATGTGCAACCTTGGGGCCGACACCGCTAACTGTGATAAGCTTTAAGAACATCTCCTTCTGGTCTCTTGATACAAATCCGTAAAGCGAGATGTCATCTTCCTTAACGCTCTGATAAAGCCAGACCGTAACTTCGTCACCGATGCCTCCAATCTCAGCAGAGATGCCGAGAGGACAGTTAACGAGATATCCTATTCCGTTATTCTCAATTACTATCTGCTGGTCGTTGCGGTCAGCGATAATGCCTTTGATATATGCGTACATTCAAGATCTCCTTAAACTCAATAAGAGTATTGTATCAATAAATCAGATAAATCCTTCGTTGCGCTTCTGATATCCGTATCTTCCGTACTGATAGCCTGCTACAGCCTTACCTGCGTATGCAAGACCGGTATTTGCAAGAGTGATCGCCAGGGCAAGTGCATCTGCTGCATCGTCAGGCTTCGGGACCTCTTTAAGGCCAAGGATAGACTTGGTCATTAGCTGGACCTGTCTCTTCTCTGCCTTGCCATAACCTGTGATAGCGAGCTTTACCTGTCCGGGCGTAAACTCGAAAACCTCTACGCCTGCTCTTCCCGCCTCAACAAGAACAGCTCCCCTGGCCTGTGCCGTACCAATAACGGTCGTATGGTTATGACCCATGAAAAGCTCTTCCACTGACATGTAATCAGGCTTGTACTGCTCTATCAGAAAACGGATCTTGTCATTAATGGCAAGAAGTCTTACAGGGAAATCAGTTTTCGACTTGGTCTCTATAACACCGTAATCGACAACTTCAAACCTGGATCCGACTTTATCAATGATGCCGTAACCCGTGATGGCATATCCGGGGTCGATACCGATAATTCTTTTCCTGACGGGTTCGTTAGTCATAGTACTCCTGTACAGATATAAACATTTGTTCGTATTATACCGCAACAGCGGATCAAATCAAGTGATTACGCCTAATATGGCAGGCTTCTTCTCGGGCGGATTGGGACCTATCTCATAGGCTTCAAGGATCAGTTCCATGGCATCGAAAAGCTTATCTTCAGGGATCTGGACATCCTCACCAGTATAAAGAGCGCAGAGTGAATCTCCTCTGGCAACCTTGTCGCCGACTTTAACAAAGAATCCTATTCCGGCACCATAATCGATCTTATCTGTTTTCGCAAGACGCCCTGCTCCCAAAAGAACCGAAGCCTGACCTATCAAGTCAGCTCTCATGCTTTGAACATATCCGGCTTCAGGTGAATTTACGTGCATGCAGTCGAAAGGCTTTGAAACATACACGGGAGCCCCGGCAGCATTAAGCTTGCCTCCCTGTGATTCGATAAGCTGCTTATATTTCTCATAGCATGTACCGTCTGAAAGCCTTGCTCGGATCTCATTCTTAAGGACTTCTTCACTCATGCCGGCATCCTTCTGGGCTATCTTTATAAGATGGTAAGCAAGCTCGGTAACTACTTCGATAACATCTGCTTCGCCCTTACCGGTCACCGTATTGAAAACTTCCTGCATTTCAAGGACATTTCCGCAGAATCTTCCCAAAGGCTCATCCATATTGGTAATGACCGCGACCACCTGACGTCCTGCAAGCTTGCCGATCTTGATCATGGCTTCAGCAAGTTCCTTTGCCATGTCGTAATCCTTCATGAAAGCACCGGAACCGCAGGTAACATCCAAGACGATTCCCTGTGCACCGGCCGCGATCTTCTTACTCATAATGCTCGATGCGATAAGCGGAATGGAATCAACCGTACCGGTAACGTCACGCAATGCATAAAGGATCTTATCTGCAGGCGCCAGATCGGGCGTCTGGCCTGAAATGACCATACCCGTCTTGATAACATACATATGGAAATCTTTGGTATCCACCTCGACATTAAAGCCTTCAATTGATTCGAACTTATCGACCGTTCCACCCGTAAAGCCCAAACCTCTGCCGCTGAGCTTAACGACTTCGACACCAAAAGACGCGATCAAAGGCAAAAGGATAGGAGTGATCTTATCTCCTACGCCGCCTGTACTATGCTTATCTACGGATACACCTTCGATATAAGGAAGTGTCAGCTGCTTGCCTGAAGCGGCCATCTCAAGCGTCAGTGTCGTCATCTCACGCTCATCCATGCCGTTTAAGACGATTGCCATAAGAAGCGCCGAAGTCTGATAGTCCGGAATGCTTCCGTCCGTAACTCCCTGGACGAAGAACTTTATCTGTTCATCAGTCAGGCTCTGCTTGTCTCTCTTGGCAATTATGATATCCCGCATATTCATGGAAGATCACCTCCGGTAAAGGTCCTCAATAAAGATATTATAATCTAATAAGTGCAAAATACTCTTTTGTGCTAAACTAATTCAAGCAAAAACCTGATATGGAGGCTGTAAATGG
>JAILMZ010000048.1 GCA_024692105.1 Saccharofermentans sp. | reverse complement strand
TGTCTTTGCAGACTCGAGGTTAAGCTCGTTCTGTGTAGCGCAAGGAAGAGCGATGTCGCAGGGAATTGTCCAGATGCCCTTGGAACCGTTCTCGTCTGCTGTGTATGTAGCGGAAGCAACCTGGTCAGCATACTCGCTGATTCTGCCTCTCTTAACTTCCTTGATCTCCTTAACGAGGTCGAGCTTGATGCCCTCAGGATCATATACATAACCGTTGGAGTCGGAAAGTGCGACAACCTTACCGCCGAGCTGCTGAACCTTCTCTGTAGCGTAGATAGCAACGTTACCGGAACCGGAGATAACAACTGTCTTGCCCTCGAATGTTGTGTTCATCTTCTCGCGGAGAAGAGCATTTACGAAGTAGCAAAGGCCGTAACCTGTAGCCTCTGTTCTTGCGAGGGAACCGCCCCATGTGAGGCCCTTACCTGTAAGAACGCCTGTGAACTCGTTGCAGATCTTCTTGTACTGACCGAACATGAAGCCGATCTCACGAGCGCCTGTTCCGATGTCACCTGCAGGTACGTCGAGATCAGGACCAATGTGTCTGTAGAGCTCTCTCATGAAGCTCTGGCAGAAAGCCATAACTTCGTTGTCTGACTTACCCTTAGGGTCGAAGTCGGAACCACCCTTAGCGCCGCCCATAGGCAGACCTGTAAGGGAATTCTTGAATATCTGCTCGAAGCCTAAGAACTTGAGGATTGAAAGGTTTACTGAAGGGTGAAGTCTGAGACCTCCCTTGTAAGGTCCGATAGCGCTGTTGAACTGGATTCTGTAACCTCTGTTGATCTGGATTCTGCCGTTATCGTCGATCCAAGCAACTCTGAACATGATCTGACGCTCAGGCTCTACGATTCTCTCGAGGACCTGCTTCTCGATAAGCTCAGGGTGTACCGGAAGAGCCGGTGCGATAGAGTTAAGGAACTCGTAAACTGCCTGGAAGAACTCAGGCTCGTTGTTGTTCCTAGCGATAACGCTCTGCATGAGGCCGTTGAGGTACTCATTCTCAATTGTGTAATCCATAAAAATGTTCCACCTTTCTGTTGCTTTCAATTTTGCAAGTTGCGAAAGCAAAAATTTCATTTTTACGCCAAATTAACTTTATCCGTAAGTCTTGGCTGAACTCAACGGATAAATAGTATTACAACTTATTTAGTTATGCAACAGGTATTTTTGAAATGAAAGTTGAAGGCGCAAATCCTGCATTTTAGCAGGTATCACAAAGCAGTATTATTGATGTTGCTGACGACCGGAGCCGTGACTTCCGTCTCAGAAGGAGTCTTGCCGTTGCTGAACGGGTCGTTCTTAAGGAAGTCGGATACTGAATCGACACCGAACATCTGGCTTAATTCGCCGTAATTGATCATGTCGGTGAACCTGTGGACCGCGATAAAGAGCAAAAGAAGGAAGATCAGCGCGAGCAGGCCTCTTCTCAGAATGATCATGTGCCTCTCGGCGTTGAACTTGGCATCGACCTGGGACTTGGTCGTATAACCGACCAGCACATAAACCTTGTTGATATCCTTGCGCGGGGGCCTGTTCTTGATCTCGTTGACCTTACGTCTCACGAAACGCACTACCCTCTGCGGTATTCCCTTGAAATATCTCACGGTAGCCTTCGCAGAAGACCTGCAGAAAGCCTTGAACGTCTCAGCTATGTCGGTTGTCCTGCCGGGATTAGCCATATTACCTCCGTAAGAATAATGGTAATTATATCATTAATGTTCCGGTTTTATCTAATCGAGTGGTTTTTGAATTTGACCATCAGGAGTTCCACCGCCTTATGCTTCATGCGGTAATAGGTCGAACGGCTTATATAGAGTTTGTGCGTAACTTCATCCGGCGTGAGTTCTTTGAAGTATGTCAGATACAAAAGGCTCGACATGCTCAGCGGCAGGGATACCATGCAGGTAAAGAGCAGTATCGCCTCCTTCCTCTTGCGCACGATGTCGGAGTAGTGTTTCTCGATCTTCTTGATGAAGACGTCGTAACCTTCCGAAAAATGTATCATGTAATCCGTCATGTCCGAACTTCCCGAAGGAATGAACTGCGTGTCGGTTATTTTCGCGCCCGTGTAGTATTGGGCATATACGTCCATCAGATCAAGCTTCTTGTCTTCGTACAGGCGGCAGAGTCTGACGAAGGAATCAGTCGACTCTTCATCGGTTCCGTTGAGGTCTTTGTTCAGGTTCTTAAGTCTCCTTACCATATCTTTATAATCTTCGCAGTTTCCCATATATATGAACCTTTCCGTATCAAACATATGTTTGACACCAAGTGATAATATGTTAAGATGAAATAGAATATTTGTTCGGGAGGTGTGGATATGTCCGCCAGGAATCCGGAATCCAGGAGCGCCAAGTCGATCGACCGCGTATATGAATACATCTGCAATTACATCCGCAAGAACAATATCTCTCCTTCAGTAAGAGATATCTGTGCGGGAGTCGGACTCAAGTCCACCTCCTCCGTTCATGCGTATCTTAAGCAGCTCGACCAGATGGGCAAGATCGAATACAGGCCGGGTATAAGGCGTGCGATCATAATCAAGGACCAGGGCACCATGGCAGACAATCCTGCCACCATCTCTCCCATTGAAGACGGTGAAGTCAGACAGCTTTACTGCGTGGGTAAGATTACCGCCGGCGTACCTATACTGGCACACGAAGATTATTCAGAGAGTTTCTTCGTGAACAGATCGATAATCGGTGATTCTGAATGCTTTATGCTCAAGGTCAAAGGCAGCAGTATGATAGGTGCTCACATCCTTGACGGAGACTATCTTATCGTACGCAAGCAGAACACTTGCGACGAGGGTGACATAGTTGCTGCGCTGATAGGCGATGAGGCTACAGTCAAGCGTTTCGGCCGCGATAACGGTATTCCCTATCTGTACCCAGAGAATGACGCTTTCTCCCCTATCAGGTTCAATACGGAAGAATGCCGCATTCTGGGTAAAGTCGTCGGACTCCACAGGTATTCAATCTCTTGATCACCTCCCTCAGGAATTGCGCAAATCTTAGTATTTTTATATCAACTCAGATGCCCCTGTTTCAACGGAATAGGGGCATTTGCTTGCTTTTGCGGTATTGTGTAGGATATATGTTTAATTATGTCAATTATTATTGACACTTAGGTAATAATCTGGTTTAGATTTGGTTAAGAAAGTCTCAATTACAAGCGAAATTATTGACTTATGCGTTCAAGCACTTCACGCACGTTGTCAGGACAAGCAGGATCGAGCTTGATGACGCTCTCGCCCATCGCCCTGAACCATGTAAGCTGCCTCTTGGCATAATGTCTTGACCTGAGCTTGATGTTATAGACGGCCTCGTCGATGTCCGATGTGCCTTCGAAATAATCCTTGAACTCTTTATATCCGATAGCCTGGAAGCATGTGGACTTCTTGTCTGCACCTGAATCGTAGAGCGCCCTTGCCTCCTGCTCGAGGCCCTCATCGATCATTATGTCCACTCTTCTGTTGATGCGGTCGTAGAGCACTTCCCTGTCCATGTCCAGCATGAACAGCTTGAACGGATATCTGGGACCTTCATTGGTCGATTCGTTGTTCTTCTCTGTGAATGTCTTGCCAGTTGATTCTATGACGGCAAGCGCGCGAATCACGCGCCTTGTGTTGTTCGGATGGATCTTGGCTGCAGCTTCCGGATCCTTCTCCACAAGCCTTGCATATATGCCGTCTATTCCGTCTCTTTCAAACTCTTCTTCGAGCCTTGCCGTCTCTTCATCGGCAGATGCATCCTTGCCGTAGTCAAAGCCGTAGAAGAGCGCGGAGATGTACTGTCCCGTGCCGCCGCAGATGACAGGCAGAGTTCCCTTGGAAAGAAGCGTTTCGATGACCTCGTAGCAGGCAGACACGTAATCGCTGACATTGAAGTATGTGCCGGGATCCACGATGTCCGTCATGTGGTGAACTATTTCGGCGCGTTCCGAGGCGGTGTCTTTCGCCGTGCCGATATCGAGGCCCTTGTAGATCTGCATGGAGTCCGCGGAGATCAGCTCGCCTCCGGCCTTTCTGCACACGTCCAGTGCGAGCGAACTCTTGCCGCTCGCCGTAGGTCCGGTGATGACGGGGATGTACTTATACTGCGGAAGATATGTGCTTATGTCGATCATACGATCCTTCTGAAGTTCTTCTCAAAATCCTTACGCGCTATCTTGAAGAAGGTCGGCCTTCCGTGCGCGCAGTGATAAGGGTCTTCGAGCTTTGTCATCTGCATGACCAGAGATATCGCCTCGTCTTTGGTGATGACGTCTCCTGCCTTGATCGCGGCCTTGCACGCCGTCGTCTGGATAAGCGAATACCAGATGTCTGATCCTGCCGGGACGTCCCTCTTAAGATCCGTCATTATCTGCTCGAACATGACCGAAGGCTTGTTGCCGGAACCTAAAGGCATCGACCTTAACGCGATCTCCCTGTCACCCAGCATCTCGATCTCGAAACCATTCTCATCGAACTTATCCAGATTATCCGAGATGAAGCCGTAGTCAGCGGCAGACACCTGAATTATCTGGGGCACGAGCAGAGTCTCTCTGTCTTCGACCTTTTTGCCGGGCGCTTTCTTAGCCATGAACTTCTCGTACATGACACGCTCATGCGCGGCGTGCTGGTCGACGAAGAACACGTCCGACTCGCTCTGCATGATGATATACGTCGTAAAAAGTATTCCTATGAACTCCGCGCCTGCCAGAAGGTCGATGTCGGTCTTGGCCGCGATCGTCTCTTCATCTGCTATGACGGCTTCAACAACGGGCGCTGAAGGCACTTCCTGCGCCTCCGAGGGCTCCCCCGTAATCTCGCTGATGTCGGGTCTAAATCCCGAGAGCACTTCCAGGAGCTTGTTTGCCGCAGCTGGATCACCCGCAGGTGTTCTCGCAGGCTCTCTTCCGAGCGTATGTCCCGTGGAAGCGGGTTTTGCTTGCGCAGGCGCCTCCGACCTCTCGAAATCCATACGCATCTGCACGCCCGAAGATGTCTCAGACTCTTTCGCGGTGCCCTCATCAGATTTCCCAAGGAAGTCTTCGCCTGCCGTACCGCCTCCGAAAACAGCGTCTCTTACTGCCCTGAACACCAGGGAGAAGATCGTTCTCTCGTCAGCGAACTTCACCTCTGCCTTCTGGGGATGAACGTTAACATCAAGAGTTCCCTCGGGGCAGTATATCTTGAGGAAGCACACCGGGTACTTGTTCTTCATGACGGCATTCTTATAAGCCTCGTCAATTGCGGCTGTGACCGTCTTGCTTCCGATGAGCCTGTCGTTTACATATACGCACTGAAGCCCGCGGTTGCCTCTGGTAAAGCTCGTCTTGCCCGTATAGCCTTCTATCTTGTATCCATCGATGTTTCCCTTTATCTCAAGCATGGAAGATGCCGTCTCTTTACCGTATACGGCATAGATGGCATCGAGCATCGACCCTGAGCCCGGCGTGGTGAACTGCAGGACGTTGTCCTTTACGAGTTTGATCGACACGGACGGATTGATAATGGCGAGTTTCTCGACAAGGCTTGTAATGTACATGCCTTCCGTGGCATCGCGCTTGAGGAACTTGTATCTTGCGGGGAAACTCTTGAACAGGTTCTGCACCGTGACGGATGTTCCCCTTGGGCTCTTAGTCTCACTGACCGATACGAGAGATCCGTCCTGATATACGACCTTCGTACCGACGCCGCCTTCCGTCGCGGTCTCGAGCGTAACGTCGCTGCATGCCGCAATGGATGCAAGCGCCTCGCCCCTGAATCCCATCGTCGAGAGATTATATATGTCTTCTATCTTCTTAAGCTTGGAAGTCGCGTGGATGAGGAAAGCCTTCTCCGCGTCATCGGGATCCATACCGCAGCCGTCGTCGGTTACCTTTATAAGAGAGATGCCGCCGCCTGCGAATTCTATCTTAATGTGCGTGGCACCGCTGTCGACGGAATTGTCGACCAGCTCCTTTACGACTGATACCGGGCGCTCGATTACCTCACCGGCCTTGATGGCGTTGCAGGTCTCACGGTCAAGAACATTAATCCTGCCCATTATTCTCCTCCTCGACCATCTTGGTAAGTTCGTAGAGAATGTTCATGGCCTCGATCGGCGTGAGCCTTGAGACATCGACGTCCTTAATGACTGTCCTTATCTTGTCCTCTCTTCTGTACACGACGTTATCGGGATTAAAGAATGACTCCTGTCCCGGCATGACGTCTGAAGAAAGCTCGGTATCTCTCTCGTCGAAAGAATCCCTGTTGCCCTTCACCTTGAAGTTACCGATCCTCTCGAGTTCCTTGAGGATCGCAGCGGACCTTACGAGGACATCCGAAGGAAGTCCCGCGAGCCTTGCAACTTCTATACCATATGAATCCGAGGTGCCTCCTTCGACTATCTTATGGAGGAATACGACTCCGCCCTCGTCTTCTCTTACTTCAACGTGATTATTGAACACTCCGCGGTTAAGTCTCTGGAGCTGGTTGAGCTCGTGGTAGTGCGTCGCAAAGATCGTCCTCGAATAAAGAATGTTCGGATCTATTATGTACTCGATGACCGCCCACGCTATGGACAGACCGTCATATGTGCTGGTACCTCTGCCTACCTCGTCAAGCAGGAGCAGGCTCTTCCTTGTGGCATTCTTAAGGATATAGGACACTTCCTTCATCTCAACCATGAAGGTCGACTGTCCCATCGCGATATCGTCAGACGCGCCGATCCTCGTGAACACATGATCAACAAGACCGATGTGCGCCTTGGTGGCGGGCACGAAAGAACCCATCTGGGCAAGGAGCACTATCAGCGCGACCTGTCTCATGTAGGTGGACTTACCTGCCATGTTAGGACCTGTCAGGACCATGAGCCTCCTATCGTCGTTCAAAAGGGAATCGTTCGGCACGAAACTCGTCGTGCTGCCAGAGAGCATCTTCTCTACGACAGGGTGCCTTCCGCCCTCGATCTCGATAACTTCGGAATCGTCTATCACAGGTCTTACGTAGTTCTCGCTCTCGGCAAGCTGGGCAAGCGAAGTGATGACGTCAGCAAGTGCAACTCCGCGCGCTGTGTTGAACAGCCTGTCTGATGCATCGCTTACTGTCTTTCTTATCTCCTGGAACAACTGGTACTCGAGCGACACGCGCCTTGAAGAAGCCGTGAGTATCTTGGTCTCGAGTTCCTTGATCTCGGGAGTTATGTATCTTTCGTTATTAACGAGTGTCTGCTTTCTTATGTATTCCTCAGGGACCTTGTCCGACTGGCTCCTGGGAACGTCGATATAGTAACCGAAGACCTTGTTGTACGAGATCTTCAGAGTCTTGATGCCTGTCTTCTCCCTCTCCTTAGACTCCATGTCGAGGATGAATGCCTTGGCGCCCGTTGCTATCTCGTAGAGTTCGTCGCACTCTGCGTTATATCCGCGCTTTATTATGTCGCCGTCCGTGATGGTGACCGGGCAGTCTTCGTTGATGGATTCTTCCAGCAATTCGTAGATATCTTCGAGCGGGTCAAGGAGCGCATTGATCTCCCTGAACAAGCCCTTATCGAAATTCTTACAAGCCTCGCAAATAAACGGGAGCTTGGCAAGAGAATTGCGAAGTGAGATGAAGTCTCTGCCGTTGCAGGAACCAAGCGACACCCTTCCCGCAAGACGCTCGATATCGTACAGTCCGGACAGGCCTTCTATGATCTCCTGCCTTGCAATGTACTTACCGGTTGCTTCCTCTACCGCGTCGAGTCTTCTGTTTATCTGCTTTACAGAAATGAGCGGCTCTTCCACCCACTTGCGCAAAAGCCTTCCGCCCATGGCGGTTGCCGTGCGGTCGATTGCCCAAAGGAGCGATCCCTTCTTCTGTTTCGACCTGATGGTCTGCGTAAGCTCGAGGTTTGTTCTTGTGGAATAGTCGAGTTCCATGGACTCAGCCACGGTAAAGCATCTAACTGTCTTAAGGTGTGCGACCTCTTCCGTCTGTGTCTCTTTGGCATAGCTTATGATGGCTCCGCACGCTTCCTTAAGCATGACCGGATCGCTGAACTTGTTTACGTCAACCAGAGTGACACCTGCCGCCTTAACAACGTCCGATGAGAAGTCGCGCTCGTTTCGGAGTGTGAGGGCTATACCTGTGGCGGTCTTTATCGTCTTGTATTCAGGGGTATCGACGAATGCCCTGTTGTGTATGATCTCCGACGGGGAGTATCTGCTGACGAGGTTGATGAAATGCTCACCGCTGCTGGCGTTGGTGAGCTGCGTAGCCTCGAAGTCACCCGTGGAGATGTCCGCCACGGCAATGCCGAACTGCGAACCTATGCACATGACGCTCATGAGGAAGTTGTTTTTCCTGTCCTCCATCGCGCCGCCGTCCGTAATCGTACCGGGCGTTAAGATCCTCGTAAGGCCACGCTTGACCAGGCCCTTTGCAAGAGCGGGATCTTCAAGCTGCTCGCAGATCGCGACCTTGTATCCTGCGCCGACGAGTTTGTCCGCATAGGACCTGTATGCATGGAACGGCACGCCGCACATTGGCGCGCGCATGCCCGAACCGCAGTCTCTCTTGGTGAGCGCGAGCTCCAATATCTTCGAACCCCTTACGGCGTCGTCGAAGAACATCTCGTAGAAATCGCCCAGACGGTAGAACAGGAACGTATCACCGAGACTTTCCTTCATCTCAGCGTACTGCTGCATCATTGGCGACAAGCTTGCCCTGTCAATATCGGCAAGGCTCATCGGGAATAAAGCTGAGTTCTCGTTCTCACTCATCTATCAAGCTCTCCATTACGCCGTCAACAGAATACGGTCTCGCGCGGTCGATCCTGATCATAGCAAGACGGCCTTCGAGGCTCGCATCTGCGCACGGCATTATCTCTTCGGGTATCGTAAAGTTTACTAAGTGGTTGGACAGTGTCCTTCCTGTATATGTGCCCTCACCCTGCTTACTTATTCCCTCGATGAGGACGCGGCAGGTATGGCCGACTTTCTTCTGATTGGACTCTGCTGCGAGGTTGTTCTGGAGTTCCACGAGCCTGCCGAACCTCTCCGTAACGACTTCCTGGGGGACTCTGTCGGGAAGTTTCTCTGCGGCGGTACCCGGTCTTACGGAATACTGGAAAGTAAATGCCGCATCGAACCTGCAGTACTCGACTGCCTTAAGGGTATCTTCGAACTCCTCGTCCGTCTCGCCCGGGAAACCGACAATGATGTCAGTCGTAAGGGAGCCGCCTTCGACCTTCTCCCTGAACAGATCCGCTATTCTGTAGAAATCCTTTATCGAGTAAGGCCTGTTCATCCTCTTTAAGACCGAATCAGAGCCTGACTGCATCGCGAGGTGCAGGTGTTTTTCTATGTTGTCGCGCTCTCCCATGAGTTCGATAACCTCATCGGACAGATCCTTCGGGTGCGATGACATGAACCTTACGTGTGCAAACCCGCAGTCTGACGCCATCCTTAAGACATCCGCGAACTTCTTGCCGTCCGCGTTGCCCTTTCCATAGGAATTGACGTTCTGGCCCAGGAGCATGACTTCCTTGTATCCGAGGGAAGCAAGTTCTTCGAGCTCCGCCTTGATCTTGTCGAAATCCCTCGACCTCTCACGGCCTCTTGCATACGGCACGATGCAGTAACTGCAGAAATTGTCGCAGCCGTACATAATGGGCACGAGCGCACGGAACTTTCTCTGTCTGTCTATCGGGAAGAAATCGTCATCTGCGATATAGTCGACCTCGCCTACGCGTGCGACCTGCTTGCCGGAAGTGACCGCTTCCTTGAGGAATTCGGGGAACTTATGAATCTGCTGAGAGTCGAAAACAAGATCCACGTACGGGAAGGACTTTCTTACCTTCTCGACGTTTGCGGGGACCTTCATCATGCAGCCGCAGACTGCTATAACCATGTCGGGGTTGTCTTTCTTTGCCGTCTTGAACACGCCCAGGTTCCCGAAAAGGTGCTTGTCGGCATTCTCTCTTACCGAGCAGGTGTTCATCACCACGACATCCGCGGGGGCTAACTCATTGCCTGAGTCTTCTGCCTTGGTAAGGCCCATGGCGGACATCATGCCCGCGAGCTTCTCACTGTCAGCCTCATTAAGCTGGCAGCCGTAAGTAAGAAGGTTGTACGTGAGTGCGCGCCCCTTCTTCTCAGACAGTCTTCCGAAATATATTGAAAGCTCTTTCAGGGCGCTGTTGAACTCGCCCGAATCAGCATCAGTTACTCTTACGATCGACATTAATAACCTCGTTTCTTCCGCGTCAATTATATTACAAAATTCTTATTATTTGGAATTTTAAAGATAAAGCATTAAAATATGCGGGAACATTCAAACCAGGGAGAACTTATGACGAAGATCAAACACATATCCAAGGCTCTTACCGCCATTGTCATGACGGTAGCCACAGTCTTTGTGTATATGCCGCTTTCTTCTCTTGCGATAAACGAGAATTTCGACAACCCCGAAGACAACCTGATATCCCAGAACGAACAGCAGACCGATCTGCTTTCCGAGCAGGTCGAAGATGCTCCCGTGGTATCGGCTGATGCCTATATCCTTTTCGATGCCAACTCAGGTTCGATCCTTAGAGGTGCCAACTACGACGTCCAGAAGGAACCTGCATCCATGACCAAGGTCATGACTATCCTTCTCGCCCTCGAAAGGCTCGAGATGACGGACATCGTCACAATCACGCCCGAGATGGCCTCTGCCATTGCTGAGATCCCCGGAGACTACGTTAAGTTCGGTCTTCAGGAAGGCGAAGAGATCACGGTAAAGGACCTCGTATACGCTGCAGAGCTAATCTCCGCCAACGACTGCTGCCTCGCGCTCGGCATCTACATGGGCGGAACAGAGGAAGCTTTCTGCAACATAATGAACGAGAAGGCAGACGAGCTCGGTTGCAAGAACACCAACTTCACATCCGCGTTCGGTTACGCAGATCCCGAGAACCTCACAACAGCTTACGATCTGTCGCTTATCCTGTATGAGGCAGTGTCCAACACAGAGTTCACCGAGATCTCCAAGACTTATTCTTATACGGTTAATCCGACCAACAAGTACAGCGATTCGAGAGAACTGTACAACGCCAACCGCTTCATAAAAGATTCCAGCTTTGCTTACGACTACTATGTAGGCGGCAAGACTGGTTTTACGGATACCGCAGGCTTTACGCTCTGCGCGGCTGCCTGCAAGGACGGAAGAACGCTGGTAGGCGTTGTGTTCAACGCTGAGGATTCCGAGGTAAGGTACAGGGATCTGGTGGATCTTTTCGAGTACGGGTACAGCAAGTTTACGACCGTCCCCGTGTCCGAGGAAGAGTTCTCCTCCCTTATCGATGCCGCAAGACTTCAGCTTGACGACCTTCTCGCAGACACCAATCTTTATGTCCAGAATCAGACATGCGCGATGTCTTCCTACGTGACCACCACGACGGACCGTGCTCAGCTCGGCAGCACGGACAAGGTCGACCTTTCGCAGGTCTTGGTGGACTCGAACGCGAGCGAGCAGACCATCAACATCCCGCTATGCAAATGCTACTCAGACAAGACATACATAGTCGGAAGTCTCAATATTGAGATCACGCAAAAGGGCTCCGTCGTCGAGATCACGCCGGAAAAGAACACGGGGCTCAAGTCATTCCGAAATGTTCTCATCACCTTCGCCGCTGCTTCCGGCCTTATATTGGTGATAATCATTGCCCTGCTGATATTCAGGGCCAAGGTCATCCAGAGACGCAGAGAGCAGTCCGGTCAGAGATCCAAGATGCTTTGATTTGAGATTAATAGTTCGCTGGTAAGGTTCGCTCATTGGCTAAGTCGTGAGCGAACTTTTTACATTTGGGGAATCATCTTCCCTCAAGTTCGCCAGTAAAGTTCGCTATTTAGCGAATTTACGAGCGAACTTTCTACATTTTTGAAATCAATATTCCCCAAGTTCTCCAGTTAAGTTAGCTATTTGGCGAACCGTCGAGCGAACTTTCAGCGATTTTTCGCAGCCACGGGCTTGCGCTTCACATAAGGTATCGTGAGCCCAGTAAATATAAGCGTAATGAAGAACAAAGCAACCCAGGGGATCACGAGAAAGCACAGGAAATAGCAATAAAACATCATCGTGTAACAGAACGCCTCTGCCCCGTAGATCATCTGGTGGTAATCGAAACCGTAAGTGAAGCCCATCGGGTACGTTCCATTGATCGCGGTCTCGAAACACTGCCAAAGAAGCCATGCGGCCGGAAGGACCGTCGCTATTATCATGAGTATATCTATCGTAACTAATGCTTTTTTCATATTGGTCTGTTATCTTTCCGGCTTGCAGATCGGCAAACCTCTTATGCATACTCCGATCCTATATCTTTTCAAGGAAAACTTCTTGTGAAAAGTGAATACATATGAGAATTCGGGGCCGTCGTTTTCTTGAAGTGTACGAAGATAGCTTAAAGTCCTGGTGTCATCCTCGACGACGATCGTGCCGTCTTTTTCCATCTCGAGAAGATCCTCGTGGATGGTGTTGTAAAGCCTGTAGTATCGTTTGTGGTTGTCGTAGGTGGAAAACGGCTTGATCTTATTTAATTCTTCTATGTTCTTCTCAAGTGTTGCAAAATCCATGGTTATTCTCCGAGAATAAAAGTTAGAAAGTCATCGGCAGTTCTGCAGCATTATTCGAACTTTTGCGGTTACTCTGAAACTGCTTTTGAAGGCACTGGATCCATGTCCATGAACTCCTGTACGAGCTTCTTGTATCTGGCACTCGACTGATCCGCCTCAGTGTTCTTTGCATTGTATTGTTCAGACAGATCAGAGACTTCCTTTTTGTGGGGGCGCATGCTTGCAGTAAGGTATTTCGCGACGATGAACTTGATCAGGTGATAGCAGACAATTGCCAACACTGCTATTACTGCAGCAATGATAAGCTCTCCCCATGCCTGATTCCAAATGGCTGAACCGATTAGATACAGAGGAAGCAGGATCGTAAGGCAGACGACTACTTCGATCGACTTCAAATCCATCTCCTTTACCTCATCGCAGATTTGTGAGAACAGATGGGTAGCTATATAGAGTTCTTCCTGAAGTTCGTGCAGTGTCTTCTCGACTTCATTTTTCTTTTCGTAGATGGTCTTTGCTTCGTTCTTAAGGTCCCTATAATGTTGAAGCTCATTAAGAGCCTCGCGGACCTTCTCGAAATACGGCTTATGCTCGGGACGGCATTTCTCGATAGCATTCAGCAAGGTGGGGTCATCCGCACTGACGTGGACCTCGCTGCCTGTGCGCATCTGGTCCATACCCTTCCATTTCGTTTCGCACAGGAAGAGTCCGCGCAGCGCTTCGAAATCGTGCGGATCTTTTGCAAGCATGAAATCATACGCGTCCTTTGCAGAGCCGTACTCGCTTCTGCTGACCGCTTTGGAAGCTACTTCCTTAACATTATCCTCGCGGAAATAATCATAGTCGAAAGTAACACCGCAAAACGGGCAGACATACATCTGCTTATCAAGATCGATATCAAGAGGACCTCCGCATGTCGGGCAAAGATTACTCTTAACTATTGTCATTTCTTACCTCCGCTAAAATGCTTACGCGCCGTTAGTTTTGTTTTGTTACTATCTATATGCTAAATATTAGTATATATTTGCTACTATGTCAAGAATCTAATTATCGCCTTTTAATAAAACTATAAGAATAAGGCTTGAAGTCAACTTCAAGCCTTTGAAAACATTATTGTTTATCCAAATTTTGATGGTCTGCTTAACCGTTCTCTCTATCCTTATACACTCTTGAACCGGTCGCGCCTGTCTGACCCTGATATTTACCGTCGTATGGATTAAGCGCAGAATCATCCATCTCCGCAAAAACAAGTTGGCCAACTCTTCGGCCGGCTTTCAGTTCAATTGCACACTTGTTGGCATTATACAATTCCAGCGTAATCTCACCCTTAAACCCGGGATCGACCCATCCGGCGTTCTGTATAAACAGACCCATTCTGCCAAGAGAACTCCTGCCTTCTACAAATGCCGTAAGATTATCCGGCAATTCGAAGTACTCCATAGTCGTAGCCAGAACAAACTGACCGGGCATAATAAGATAGGTATCCGTTGTAATTGTCTTGTATTTGATCTCTTTTTCGAGAGTGATAACACTTGACGGTGTGTCATCAACAATACTGAAGGTGTTTCCCAAACGGATATCAACACTTGCCGGCTGTATCTGCTCGTTTGTCAAAGGCTCGATTTTCAGTGTTTTATCTTCGAGCATTCGCAAAATCGTTTTGTCAGAAAGTACCATACGTTAATTCTCCTATTACCTATCCTAACTAATATCTTTTATCATTTATGAAATTGCATTCA
>JAILMZ010000041.1 GCA_024692105.1 Saccharofermentans sp. | reverse complement strand
CCATTTCCATTGTAAAATTCAACTGTGTCATTCTGTTTTTCTCCTTTGCTGTTTTTGTGGTTATTAACATTTTAAGGAAGAATAATCAGAATGACACTTTTTCTGATTTTTTGAATTTACACAATTATATGGACATAACCGAATTTCGCTAGTTCGTCGCTGAAAATACCAAAATCAGCGACGTTTCAGCGACCGGGATACAAAACCATTGCAACATTTCTGCGCCCAGGTCTGTATTAATGGCATAAACCAAAACACAACCACTTGGGAGGACATACAAATGAAGAACTTAACTACAAAGCTTATTACGGCAATAACGGCGGCAGCGCTTCTCACCTGCGGTATCGCAGCATGCAGGCCGAATTTAATTCAGGTTCCCGAACCTAAGAAGATCAGCGACTCTGAATCCAAGGAAACTTCTGAACCTTCACAGCCCTCCGACACCTGGATCGAAGAACCCCCGACGACCGTCACGGATGTCACTTTAGGCGGCTGGGAGATTCCTGAAGACCCCGCACTGACCGCTGACCTCGAGCAGGTTTTCAACAACGCGACAGAGCCCCTCAAGAGCTATTTCTACGAGCCCGTCATACTCCTCGGAACACAGCTCGTCTCGGGCACAAACTACGCGTTCCTCTGCAAGTCGAACATGAACGCCGACAAACCGACCGCAGAGTACATCATCACCTACGTCTACGTTGACCTGAACGGCAATACTTCCTTACTCGGCGACACAAAGGTCGAGCTCCCCGGCGCAACCGGCGATAACGTCACAGGCGGCTGGGCATACTCGATCGACGCAACCATCACACCCGAGATTGAAGACATCATGGCGAAAGCAACCGAAACTCTCACAGGCGCGACGTACGAGCCCGTCGCATACATCGGCTCACAGGTAGTCGCAGGTTACAACCACGCAATCCTCTGCAAGTCGGCACCTTCCGTCGAAGAGCTTGGCGGTGCGACAAACTATGTACTCGTCTACGTCTACGAAGACCTTGACGGAGGCTGCGAGATCACAAGCACTGTAGACATCATTTTGGAAGTATAAATTGGAGACTGTTTACGTCAGTTTAGTCTCCATTTGACTCACCAAAGGCCAAAAACAAAAAAATGGAGAGTAAAACGTGTGTTTTACTCTCCATTTTAGTCTCCAACATTCAGCGGGAAATCAGATCTCCTGGCTGGCGCATTCAGCCTGAGCAGCCATAAACTCGATATTTTTAAAAGCACACAAGATTACGTCAACATTGTAGTCCGGGAAGTCTGAACAGAACTTACGGTACGCACGGACACACTGGCGGGTCGACTCGGCTACAGTGTTGGTTAGCGCACCTCCGAAAATGCCTGAACTGATCAGAGGAAATGAGATACTATGATATCCGTTATCCTTAAGGACAACTAAAGAATTGTAGTACGCATCAAAAAGTTCCTTGAATGAATTAGGTTTCCTACTGAAATTCGGGCCGACAGCATGAATAATCGCCTTGGCATTTGTCATTCGGCATGAGGAAGTTATCACAGCATCACCATCGTGAAGAGGCGTCTTATGCTTGGCACACTCGACTGCAAGTTCTTCGTTCCCTGCCATATCGAAAATCGCACCGCAGATTCCCAAACCTTCCGCCAAGTTGCAGTTGGCAGCATTAACAACAACGTCAACATTCTGTTTCGCACAAGAATCTTCGATCAATTGAAATGTACTCATAATGTCACTCCTTTATTCTTCCACTTCAATAACACCGGCCACGGCGGTTTTATTTGGCTCATACATTAAGTTGCTGTTCAAGATTTCCTGCACGGAGACGCCATATGAGAGATAAAAATCCTCTTCGGTCTCAACCTGGTACATGTCTATATTCTCGCAACAGGGAAGTGAATTAATATCTGCCTGCAGCAGTTCAGCCTGTACATCATTGGGAATCAGGATATTCTTGCCGGTCAGTTCATCTTTTACCTGAAGTATATTGGAAGCTTCGGTCGGATTATTGTAGATGTACTGCATCCTGCAAGAGTTATACGTAATACAAGCACAGTAAATCTCCAGATCGTAGTAATAAGTATTATGATCATGGAGCGTGATGCACCCTATTGTTTCGGGAAGGATCGTCGCATATTCATCCGGATCGGCATAAGGTGCTCCGTACAAGTCTTCGTTTATAAACTGCGGAAATCTTTCCGCAAAATAAGAATAGGGTATCTCGTCGATTCCGAATCTGAGACCTTCTGATATCAGGACTGCTCTTACTATCGGAATATAGTATTCCGGACTCCACTCGTTAGTAAATGATTTATAAAAAGTCCAATCATTATATTCAGATGAAGGCCATCCAACAAAATAGTTGAAATCAGCTAATGTGAGCGAATCATCATAGACATCATAATTATCATAGACATATTCTCTCATCAGATCCAAAGAGTATTGATTGTCAAAACCATAATAAAAGGTTAAATAACACTCCGAAGCCAGATCATTATAGTCGGATAAATCTATTGCATACGGATTAGAATGGTTTATCGTCTCGTATGTGAATTCGGTCGTCTCTTCAGTCTCTGACTCAGTCGCGGAAGTTTCCGTGACCTCAATAGTTTCTGTTGTCGTACTTACCTCGGCAATGGTTTCAGTGGAACTCGGTTCGGCACCGGCCAAAGAACCGCATCCGGCAAGATTTGTGGTCGCAAATAGAAAAGCAAGAATAATTACTGTCTTGAATCTTAACTTTTTCATTTCTTCACACTCCCGCTTCCTCGCACGCCAGCACTTCCTCGAGCGTCGCGGGAGCCCAGTCAAAGAAGCCGCACCAGCAGTTGTACAGCCTGCCCTGGTAGTCGAAGCCTTCCTCACGGCAGCACTCGCGCATGGCGCGGACGGCGTTTTTCACACCGGCGAACTCGACGGTATCGTGCACGTGGCCGTAGAGCATTACAGTGTTGGGCTTGATGTCGCGCAGGTATGAGATCTGCGGGTAGTGGCTCATGAGGACGAAGTGGTCGCCGTCGTTTATCACCTTGTACGGGACAGGCGGCTCGGCCAGGAGCGCGGCGATATCTTCGGGAAAACCGTGCAGGTCGTGGTTGCCGGTGATCAGATGAATCCGACCGTTCAGCAAGGGCAGGATCCTGCGCCAGTTGCCTGCGTTGCCGAAGACAAAATCGCCTATCACATACATGTCGTCGCTATCGCTCACACGGTCATTCCACAGGTCTATCATGTCGCGGTCCATGAGTTCCACGTCGTCCCAGGGACGGTGGTCGTAGCGCATCACGTTTGCATGGCAAAAGTGAACGTCAGCTGTATAGAAATTCATGTGAGGATCACTCTCCGCTGCCGATCTGCTTCATGCCGCCATTGCCTTTTTGAGTCTGCTGGAAAACGCTCAGGACGAAAGATGTGATGTCGTCCTTTGTGGGCTGTGCGGGAAGGTTCTTCATGGCAACCGTGATACGCTCGATCAAGGTCTGGCCCATCTGCTCTTCCATGAGTTTCTTGACCCAGTCGAGGTCCTCGATCGAGTTCTGGCCTAAGTAGATCCTCTCAAACGCAAGGATGGAACCCTCACCTATCGCGACTACGATACAGCCTGCGATGACGGCGTTAAGCACGCTTGCGGCAACATTGATGCCCGGGATAGCCTTGAGCGCCTGAATGAGTCCGCGCGCTACGAGGCTTACCGTACCGACCTCAATGATCGTGCTGAAGAACTGCTTGGACTTCTCGTCTTTATTGATGCCGTAGATCTTGGCAAGTGCGTTGATCTCGGCGGTCTCAATAGGCACGAGGATAAATGCGTCAGGGAACGGGATCGGCACTGCACCGACTGCAACGCCGGCACCCGTCGAGAGCACGACAGTACTGTGGGCGAGCTTGCGCTTACGCTCGATGTTGTACTGGTCAACGTCGTTCTTGGAAGCCTGGATGCCCTCGGGCAGCAGGTCGTTGATAGCGGTGATAAGCTCCGTAACGCCCTCTGCCGGGACTGAGTATTCGTTGGAGATAAGGTAAGGCGAAGCGACTACCGGGTAGATGCCTTTAAGGTCTCTGCCCCTGTTTGCAAACGCATCCTTTACCATCTGCACGTTCATGTCGCGGTCGGACTGCGAATAGGACTTGGTGATGATCGCAATGATCGGCACGGTCTTCCAGATCGCAATGGACTTGAGGAAGTCGTCAATGGTCTTCGGGAAAAGCTTGGACGCGGTGCCGTCAACGCACATGCAGATGAGGTCGATCGTGGTCTGCTCGTTCTCGTCCTCGGCAGCTTTCTTGCACCACTTCTGGACTTCCTTGATGGCCTTGTTCTGCTGGAACATCTTGGTCGGCTCAAAACCGATCGTATCGATGATCCTGAAAGGGACCTCGTCATTCTCGTACACCTGCAGGGCCTTTGTCGTGCCCGTAATGCCGATACCGGTCTCGGCATTCGTACCGAGGATGGAATTGATCAGGGTAGTCTTACCTACGCCGGAATTACCCAAAAACAGAATGTTCCCCTTCTTCATAACGCACGTCCTCCTTCGCGAAATGTTACCGCCACTTCGAGTATACTACTGCGGGGGCAGAGTTCACAATCTATTGATTAGAACCGGCACCCGCTGTTTCAATCTCGTTTCAATAAATCCTGAAAACTGGAACCATATTGAAACCAAAGGCTTTCGTTCCAGTTTTGTTTCAAGATTCTTCATTTTATGAAACGTATATGAAACGAGCACCACTCACCCCGTCGCTTCGACAAATATCTTAAGATCTCTTCCCTCATGCTCACAGGAATATTCATATCCCTTCGAAGCACGCACGGCCTTGAAGAATTTCTCTTTGTCGTCATCCAGGAGTTTCAACTCGGTGATGTCCTTCTCCGGCTTGCCGTAACTAAGGCATGTGGTCAACTGGAAGAACTCGCCGTTCCTGTCTTCGAAATCCCAGGTAAGAAAAAGCATCACGCCCTCTTCATCAGTGACGCAGGAGTATTCCAGAGGCGGTGTCTCTTCATTGCGGCCGAGCGATTCATACGCCTGCAAAACATCCTCGAAACTGCATCCGTCGTGCAGCCTTTCCTGAAGATAAAACTTCGCTGACCTCGCCTCGATGAGACCGGGATCTTCGCCGTACTGAGCCATGAGCTTGTCCATCTCAGCTTCTGCATCCGCAGCGTTCATGGCTTTCCTGATTTCTGCTAATGCCGGATGGTCGCTCGTGTTCATTGCATGCGCCATGCGGATCACATCGATGATCGACGCGAGCAAAGCAAACGCGATAAACGCGCCTCCGATCGGAATGCAGATCTGCGCCTTCGATGCTAGTCCGATAATGATGAGGATAATGCCGATCACGGTGAAAATCCCGTACCTGATCGACGCGGAAAAGAATCCGGAGAGCAAGACCATCGTTTTGAAATTCTTCATAGGATTCCTCCCGCATTAAGACTTCATAAGACTAATTATATCAGTATTTATACCTTAACTGTCTTGCCTGCCATTTGTCGGTTTTTGTCGGTTTTTGTCGAGTTTTTAAGGGTATCTTGCGTGCTATGCTCAACATATACGGAACGCAGAATTCTTCTGCTTGAATTATAGGATATTTCCTATATAATCAATATAGGATATATCCCATTTACAAGGGGTATATGCATGAACGAATTTGAAGTTATCTTTTACGAAAGACCAGACGGCACTGAACCGGCAAAAGAGTTTATCCAGTCGCTCGATATAAAAATGCGTGCAAAGATGATCCGAACTATCGAGCTGCTGGAGAAGAACGGAAATCTTTTACGGGAGCCTGAGTCAAAACTGATCGAAGACGGCATATTTGAATTGCGTGCAAAGTCAGGAACTAACATATCAAGAGTCATGTATTTCTTTACAGACGGAAAGAAAGCAATCCTGACTAACGGGTTCATTAAGAAAACGCAAAAGACGCCCAAGTTGGAGATAGAAAAGGCAAAAAGATACAGAGCTGATTACCTGAGTAGAAAGGGACATACTAATGACTAAGTTTAAAGACTATCTTGCGGAGCAAATGAAAGACGAAGAATTCCGCAAAGAATACGAAGCACTCGAGCCTGAGTTTGCCATAAGGCAAGCAATGATCGATGCGCGCAAACAGGCAGGCCTGACACAAAAGGATCTGTCCATACGTTCAGGCATTGCACAAGGTGATATAAGCAAACTTGAAAACGGAAATGCCAACCCTTCTATCAGGACTCTTCAAAGACTTGCTTATGCAATGGGCAAGACACTTAAGATC